>JAPLOK010000473.1 GCA_026400775.1 Alphaproteobacteria bacterium
ATGCTGCGGCGCGTCGGCATGAATGTGGATTTTCCGGGCATGGATTGGGGCACGCATATCCAGCGCCGCACCAACCGCAACGGGGTGGAGCAGGGCGGTTGGTCCGCCTTCTGCACGACCTGGGAGGGGCTGGATGTCTCCGTCCCCGGCAGCCATCAGCCCTTGCGCGGGCACGGCGCGCAGGCCTGGTCGGGCTGGCCCACCATGCCGCGGCTGGAGGCGCTGCGCGAGGAATGGTTCAACGCGCCCGACCTGGCCGCCGAACAGCGCATTGCGCGCGAGATGCAGCGCGTGGCGCTGGAAGAGGTGCCCTTCATCCCGCTCGGCCTGGTGCGGCCGCCGCAGGCCTGGCGGCGCAGCATCACCGGCGTGGTGAAGGGGGGCTCGGCATTGTTCTGGGGTGTGCGGCGGGTCTGAGGGCTTGCGCCTGCCGCCGCTTGCGGCAATCTGCCTGTGATTGCGGCGATGCGTGTAGCGGGCCGGCTGTTTCGGCCCCACCCGCCACTCGCGCGCCGCGCTGCGTTGAACGAGCATGGGCCTATCGAAGCCCAGTGGGAGAGCTGAATGAATCGTCGTGATGTCCTGGCGCTTGGCGCCGCCGCTGGCGTGGCCGCGGCCCTTCCCGCCCCCGCCATTGCCCAGGCTGCGGCGCGCACCCTGCGCTTCGTGCCACAGGCCAATCTCGCCAATTACGACCCCATCTGGGGCACGCAATTCGTGGTGCGCAATGCCTCCATGCTGGTGTGGGACACGCTCTACGGCATCGACAGCACCTTCGTCCCGCGCCGCCAGATGGTGGAAGCCGAGGAGATGAGCGCCGATGGCCTGACCTGGACCTTCCGCCTGCGTGAGGGCCTGCGCTGGCATGATGGCGCGCCGGTGCGCGCGGCCGATTGCGTGGCCAGCCTGGAGCGCTGGATGGTGCGCGACGGCATGGGCCAGATGATCCGCGCGCTGCGCCAGGAACTGGTCGCCGTCGATGACCGCAATTTCCGCCTGCGTCTGTCCGCGCCCTACCCGAAGCTGCTGCTGGCGCTGGGCAAGAACAACACGCCCATCGCCTTCATGATGCCCGAGCGCATCGCGCGCACCGATCCCTTCCAGCAGATCACCGAATATGTCGGCTCCGGCCCGATGCGCTTCAACCGCGGCGAATGGGTGCCCGGCGCGCGCGCCACCTGGAGCCGCTTCGAGCAATATGTGCCGCGCCAGGAGCAGCCGAGCTGGCTTGCGGGCGGCAAGCGCATGCTGGTGGACCGCATCGAATGGATCATCCAGCCCGATGCCGCGACCGCCGGCGCCGCGTTGCAATCCGGTGAGATCGACTGGTGGGAAACCCCGCTGAATGACCTAATCCCGGTGATGCGCCGCAACCGCAACATCCGCATCGACGTGGCCGATCCGCTGGGCAATGTGGGCTGCATGCGCTTCAACCATCTGCACGCGCCGTTCAATGATCCGCGCGTGCGCCAGGCGGTGGCCTGGGCAGTGAACCAGCCGGACTTCATGCGCGCCGTGGTCGGCAGCGAGGATGCGCTGTGGAAGCAGATGAACGGCTTCTTCACGCCCGACACGCCCAACTACACCGAGGCCGGCGGCGAGATCCTGTCTCGCCCGCGTGACCTCGACGCGGCGCGGCGTCTGTTGCGGGAGGGCGGCTATAACGGCCAGCCCGTGACCATGATCGTGGGCCAGGACATCGCGGCCCTGTCTGCCATGGGCCAGGTGGCCAATGCGGCGCTGCGCGCCATCGGCATGAATGTCGATTATGTCGCGACCGACTGGGGCACGGTGGGCGCGCGCCGCGCCAGCCGCGAACCGCGCGAGCGCGGCGGCTGGAACATCTTCTTCACCTGGTTCGCCGGTGCGGACTGCACCAACCCCGCGAGCTACCTGGGCCTGCGCGCGCATGGCGACCAGGCCTGGTTCGGCTGGCCGACCGACCCCGTCATCGAAGCCGGGCGCGACAAGTGGTTTGCCGCGACCACCGCGGCTGAGGAAAAGGCCGCCTGCGACGAGATCAACCGCGCCGCCTGCACCAGCCTGCCCTTCGTGCCGACCGGCTTCTACCGCGCCTATCAGGCGTGGCGTTCCAATGTCACGGGCATCGTGCCCGGGCCGCTGCCCTGGTTCTGGGGCGTGTCCAAGTCGTGATGGATGATGCGCGCCTGATGGGGTGGAAGTAGCATGTGGGCCTATATCGTCAGGCGTGTTCTGGCGACGATTCCTGTCATGGCGATCGTCGCGCTGTTTGTGTTTTCGCTATTGTATCTGGCGCCCGGTGACCCGGCCGCGGTGATCGCGGGCGACCAGGCGTCACCCGATGATGTGGAGCGCATCCGCGCCTCGCTGGGGCTGGACCGGCCGTATCTGGTGCGCTTCGGCGAATGGGTGTTCCGCATCCTGCAGGGTGATCTGGGCACATCGATCTTCACCAACCTGCCGGTCAGCACGATGATCGCGCAGCGCATCGAACCCACGCTGTCGTTGATGGTCGTGACGCTCATCCTGGCCGTGTCCATCGCCATCCCGATGGGCGTGGTGGCGGCCTGGAAGCAGGGCACCACGATCGACCGCGCGGTGATGGCGTTCGCGGTGCTGGGCTTCTCGGTGCCGGTCTTCGTGGTGGGCTATGTGCTGGCCTATATCTTCGCGCTGGAACTCGATTGGCTGCCGGTGCAGGGCTACACGCCGCTCTCCCAGGGCTTCTTCCCCTGGATGGAGAACCTGATCCTGCCATCGGTGGCGCTGGGCGGCGTGTATATCGCGCTGATCGCGCGCATCACGCGGGCCTCCATGCTGGAGGTGCTGAGCCAGGACTATATTCGTACCGCACGCGCCAAGGGCGCGGGGCAGCGTTCCATCCTGTTCCTGCATGCGCTGAAGAATGCGGCGGTGCCGATTGCGACCGTGGTCGGCATCGGTGTCGCGCTGCTGATCGGCGGGGCGGTGGTGACGGAAAGCGTCTTCGCCATTCCGGGCCTCGGCCGCCTGACGGTGGATGCGATCCTGCGGCGTGACTACCCGGTGATCCAGGGCGTCGTGCTGCTGTTCAGCTTCGTCTACGTGCTGGTGAACCTGATGATCGACCTGCTCTACACGCTGTTTGACCCGAGGATCCGGTACTGATGGGAACCACCACTATCCCCCCGGGCCTCGCCATCGCGCAGCCCATGCCGGACATCCTGCCGGACCGCAAACCACGCGCCGGCGCCTGGGGTTTCCTGCGCCGCTATCCCACCATTTTGATCGGCGGTTCGCTGCTGCTGGTGATGCTGTTCATCGCCGTCTTCGCGCCCTTCCTGTTCACCAAGGACCCGACGGCGCTGGCCCCGGCGCTGCGCACGCGCGAACCATCCGCCGAGTTCTGGTTCGGCTCGGACATGCTGGGCCGCGATGTCTATTCGCGCGTGCTCTACGGCGCGCGCGTGTCCTTGCTGGTGGGCTTTTCGGTGGCCGTGCTGGCCTCGATCGCGGGGCTGATCATCGGGCTGGTCTCGGGCTTCATCCGCCTGGCCGACAGCATCATCATGCGCTTCATGGACGGCATGATGAGCATCCCGCCCATCCTGCTCGCCATCGCGCTCATGGCACTCACGCGCGGCTCGGTGCAGAACGTGATCATCGCCATCACCATTGCCGAAATCCCGCGCGTCTCGCGGCTGGTGCGCGGCGTGGTGCTGTCATTGCGCGAACAGCCTTATGTCGAAGCGGCGGTCGCCGCCGGCACACGCACGCCGGCCATCATCTTCAAGCACATCCTGCCCAATACGCTCGCACCGCTGACGGTGCAGGCCACTTTCATCTGCGCCGCCGCGATGATCACCGAGGCCATCCTCTCCTTCATCGGCGCCGGCACACCGCCCATCATCCCCAGCTGGGGCAACATCATGGCCGAGGGCCGGGCGCTGTGGCAGGTGAAGCCCTACATCGTGTTCTTCCCAGCGGTGTTCCTGTCCATCACGGTGCTGGCGGTGAACCTGCTGGGCGATGGCCTGCGGGATGCCATCGACCCGCGCCTGGCGAAGAAGCTCTGACATGACCGAACCGCTGCTCAGCGTCGAACAACTGCAGACGCATTTCATGACCATGGACGGCGTGAACCGCGCCGTGGATGGTGTGTCCTTCCACGTCAATGCGGGCGAAACACTCGCCATCGTGGGCGAAAGCGGCTGCGGGAAATCCGTCACCGCCATGTCCATCCTGCGCTTGATTCCGGAACCCCCGGGCAAGATCGCGGGTGCCATCAAGTTTCTCGGCAAGGACCTGCTGAAGGCGACGGATGCCGAGATGCGCGCGATCCGCGGCAACTCGATTTCCATGATCTTCCAGGAGCCGATGACCAGCCTGAACCCGGTGCTGACCGTGGGCCGGCAGATCGGCGAAACGCTGCGCCTGCACCAGGGCCTCTCGGCGCAACAGGCCGAGGACAAGGCCGTCGAGATGCTGGACCTGGTCGGCATTCCCGAAGCGCGGCGGCGCGTGCGCGAATACCCGCACCAGCTTTCCGGCGGCATGCGCCAGCGCGTGATGATCGCCATCGCGCTTGCCTGCAATCCGCAATTGCTGATCGCCGATGAGCCGACCACCGCGTTGGACGTGACCATCCAGGCGCAGATCCTGGACCTGATGCGCGACCTGAAAAGCCGCGTCATCGTGCTGATCACCCATGACCTGGGCGTGGTGGCCGAAGTGGCCGAGCGCGTGGTGGTCATGTACGCCGGCCGCAAGGTCGAGGAAGGCACGGTGCGACAGATCTTCGCCGCCCCCCGCCATCCCTACACGCAGGGGCTGTTGGGTTCGGTGCCGAAGCTTGGTTCCTCGCTCGATGGCAGCGCCGAGCGGTTGGCTGAAATCCCTGGCATGGTGCCGTCGCTGAAGGCGAAAATCCCCGGCTGCGTCTTCGCAACCCGCTGCCCGAAGGTGACGGATCTCTGCCGCCAGGTCGCACCCGGCCTTGAGGAAAAATCGCCCGGCCATATCGCCGCCTGCCACTACTCGGACAAGGACGCGGTCGCCGCATGAACACCAAGAAGGTCCTGGAGGTCGTTGACCTCAAGAAGCACTTCCCGATCCGCGGCGGGCTGTTCGGCACGGTGCAGGCGCATGTCTATGCGGTCGATGGCGTGTCCTTCCATCTGCACAAGGGCGAGACGCTGGCGCTGGTGGGTGAATCGGGCTGCGGCAAATCCACCGTGGGCAAGGCGGTGCTGCGGCTGTTTCCGCTGACCAGCGGGCAGGTCACGCTGGATGGCACCCGCATCGACGATATGTCGCCCAGCACGCTGCGGCCGCTGCGGCGCAAGATCCAGGTGGTGTTCCAGGACCCGTTCAGCTCACTGAACCCGCGCATGCGGGTGCGCGATATTCTCGCCGAACCGATCCGCAATTTCGGGCTGGCGAAGGACAGCGCCGATCTCGAAAAGCGCGTGGGCGACCTGATGGACAAGGTGCGCCTGCCGCGGGACGCGGTGAACCGCTGGCCGCATGAATTCTCCGGCGGGCAGCGGCAGCGCATCGGCATCGCGCGCGCATTGGCGGCCGAGCCCGAGATCATCGTCTGCGACGAGGCGGTCTCCGCGCTCGACGTGTCGGTGAAGGCGCAGATCATCAACCTGCTGCAGGATCTGCAGAACGAGCTTGGCCTGGCCATGCTGTTCATCAGCCATGACCTGGCGATCGTCGAGCACATGACGCATCGCGTGGCGGTGATGTATCTCGGCAAGATCGTGGAAGTGGCGGAAAAGCGCACGCTGTTCGGCGCGCCCAGGCATCCCTACACGGAGGCGCTGCTCTCCGCCGTGCCGGTGCCCGACCCGACCGTGAAGCGCGACCGCATCGTGTTGCAGGGCGATGTGCCCTCGCCCATTCGCCCGCCCTCTGGCTGCCGGTTCCACACGCGTTGCCCCTATGTGATGGACCGCTGCAAGAAGGAGGAACCGGAGCTGCGCGCCGATGCCTCCGGCCACCTGGCGGCGTGCCATCTGCATGACCTGCCGGAGGCGGAAAACCCGCTGTTGAACAAGCCGCCGCCAACCGCCTTCGCCATGGCCTGAGATGGCGACGCCACCGCTGCGCTTCGTCGCCCGCGCGCCGCGCAGCCGATTCGGGCGTGTCCTGAAATGGATGTTCTGGAGCGTGGCGCTGATGCCGCCGCTCCTCATGCTGGCGACCTGCGGCGGCTTGGCGAGCTTCGTGCTGTCGGATGACGAGGAAGTGGCCGCTGGCGCGCTGATGTTCGGCACCGGGTTGCTGGGGATGCTCTGGACCGTCTGGCTGCTGGGCACGCCGTTGATGGGCATCTTCGTGCTTCTGACGCGGGGCAAGCAGATCGTCATCGAGCAACCGCCGCCTTCCGCTTGACGCGGGCCCTCGCATTGGCGACCCTCCCGCACCAAACGCATTGAGGGAGACGCGCCATGCCGCAAGTCACGCTGACCGTGAACGGCAAGCAGCACACCGTGGATGTCGAGGGGCGCACCCTGCTCGTCGAATTGCTGCGCGAGAAACTGCGCCTGACCGGTACCCATGTGGGCTGCGACACCAGCCAATGCGGCGCCTGCGTCGTGCATATTGATGGCAACAGCGTAAAGTCCTGCACCACGCTCGCGGTGATGTGCCAGGGTGCCAATGTCACCACCATCGAGGGCCTGGCCAAACCCGATGGCACGCTGCACCCGATGCAGGAAGCCTTCCGCGAATACCACGCGCTGCAATGCGGCTTCTGCACGCCGGGCATGGTGATGTCGGCCGTCGATCTGGTGGCGAAGAATCCGCAGGGCCTGTCCGAGAAGGAAATCCGCGAGGGTCTCGAGGGCAATCTCTGCCGCTGCACCGGCTACCACAACATCGTGAAGGCCATCGCGGCCGCGCAGGATGTGATGCACGGCAAGCGCAGCACGGTGGCTGCAGCCGCGGAATAAGCGGCAAGCCAGAGCGTGCGTGGGAGTCCGATCTGAGCAGGCTTCTTCAGCCTGTTCAGTGAAGCGGCCTCTCAACAACGGATGGAGTTAGTTCTCTGCAGCGAGCTGAAGGGACAAATCTCCAGGGTATCATAAACCGATGATGCCCTTGGCAATGGGAGGCAACGAGAATGAACGCAGTCGCACCCTTCGAGGGCATCGGCGTCCGCATGCGGCGCAAGGAAGACCTGCGCTTTCTGTCGGGCAAGGGCAGCTACACCGATGACATGTCGCGCCCGAACCAGACGCATTGCGTCTTCCTGCGCAGCCCGCACGCGCATGCGGCGATCCGCGGCGTGGACACCAGTGCCGCGGCCGCCATGCCCGGCGTCGTGCGCATCTTCACCGGCGCGGATTATGCCGCTGACAAGCTCGGCGGCGTGCCCTGCGGCTGGTTGATCCACAACAAGGACGGCTCGCCGATGAACGAGCCGCCGCACCCCGTGCTGGCGCATGGCAAGGCGCGCTACGTGGGTGATGCGGTGGCGATGGTGATCGCCGAGACGCGCGAACAGGCGCGCGATGCGGCCGAGAAGATCGTGGTGGATTACGACGTGCTGCCCGCGGTGGCCGGCATCAACGAGGCCCTGGCCGCCGGCGCGCCGCAGCTGCACGAAGCGGCGCCGCGCAACATCTGCTACGACTGGCATATCGGCGAAAAAGGCCCGGTGGATGTGGCTTTCGCTGCCGCGCACAAGATCGTCACGCTGGACCTGACCAACAACCGGCTGATCCCGAACGCAATGGAACCGCGGGCTGCGATCGGCGAATACGACGCGCATAGCGGCGAATACACGCTGCACACCACCAGCCAGAATCCGCATGTGATCCGGCTGCTGATGGGCGCCTTCGTGCTGAACATCCCCGAACACAAGCTGCGCATCGTGGCACC
>JAPLOK010000202.1 GCA_026400775.1 Alphaproteobacteria bacterium
CACGTCATGCAGCAGCGGGCCTTGCGTGGCGTAGAATTGCCCGGCCTTCAGCGCGGCCAGCAGCGGCTCGGGCGCGTTCGCTTCCGCCTTGACCATCAGCCAGCCGCCGAAGGCATCGGGCGATTTGAAATGCGCGTCATCAACGGCGATCAGGCTGATGCGCCGCCCCTCCGCCAGCAGCTGGTCCGCAAGATAGGCGCCATCGCCGCGATCGGTCCGCAGGGCGGAGGTGTGGTTGTAGATCTCCACCGCCTGCGCGCCGCGGATGGTGTTGGCATCGGCCGCACTCAGCGCGTACCAGGCCGGGTGCGGGATGGCGACGAAGGCGCCAGCGGCCAGGGCGCGGGCGGCCAAGGCAGGGCCGGTTTCATCGGCGGCCGTGGGCGCGAAATCATCCGGCAGGCCCACGGCCAATATGTGCCAGATCTCGCCCAGCGATGTCGCCGGCGCGTGCAGTTCCGCGCCCAGGATGGTGGTGAAGCCGGGCGCGCGAAAGGGCCGCGTATCGACCACCGGCCAATCATACTTGGCCAGGAAATGGTCGGTCAGCGCCAGGAAATCATAGCCCGCATCCTGGTAGGCCGCGCAGACCTCGCGTGGCGACATGGCCCCGTCGGACGCGGTCGAATGGGTATGGATATTGCCCTTCCAGAAATGTCCCGGAGCGGTGAAGGCGATGTCCTGCGGCATGGCGTCAAGTTACCCGACCACGACGCGCCGGCCCATCCGGATCAATCGTGAAGTGATGGTGACAGGCCGCGCGGCAGGGTCCAGCCTGGGCCATGCATTCCGCCCCGCGCCGGGTGGGCCTGGCGGTGTTCGCGGCCGGCCTGTCCACCACCCTGCCCTTGCCGCTTTATGTCGAATACGCGGGCGGCGCGGGGGCGGGGCCGCTGGCCGCCGCCTTCGCCTGCTATGCGCTGACGCTGATCATCACCGCGCCACTGCTGGGACCGCTGCCTGACCGCATCGGCAGGCGCGCGTGCCTGCTGCTGGGCCTGGGCCTGACCGCTGCCTCCACCCTGCTGCTCGCGCTGGTACCGGGGCTGTGGCCGCTGGCGCTGGCCCGCGTGATGCAGGGCCTGGGCATGGGCTGTGTCTCCAATGCCGCCGGCGCCTGGGCGGCCGAACTGGCCGAACGCGCCGGTGCCTCGCCCGAGGCCGCATCGCGCCTGGGGGCGGCAACGGTCACCGCGGGCACGGCCGGCAGTTTCGGCGCAGGCTCGCTGGTGACGCTGCTGGCTATGCTGGCGGCGCCAGAACTGCGCCCGCCCTTCGTCTTTTGGGCGCATCTGGCGCTGGTGGGGGCTGTGGCCTGGTGGCTGGCGCGCCTGCCCGAAACGCTGTCCGCCCCGCGCGGTGCCGCGCTGCGGCTGCCCATCTTCCCGCGCGGCACGCTGGCCGGCACGCTGGGGATGCTGCCGGCCTGGGGCACCACCGGGGTGGTGCTGACCACCGTGCCCACAGCACTTGCCGCCGCCGGCCGGCCCTATGCCGGGGCCTGGGCGGTGGCGCTGATGATCCTGGTGGGTGCGGTGACGCAGCCCTTCCTGCGGCGCGTCGCGCCCCGGCTTGCGCTGCGCATCGGCTTGCCGGTGCTGGCATTGGGCGCGGGGCTGGCGCTGCTGGGCACGGTGGCGGGGATGCTGCCGCTGCTGCTGCTGGGTGGGGCGATCACCGGCATGGCGGCCTATGGCTTCGTCTATATGGGGGGGCTCGCCATGGCCACGATGGGCGCGGCCTCCGACCGGCCACGGGCAATCGCGGGCTTCTTCCTGATCGGCCATGCGGGGTTTTCCCTGGTGCCGCTGGCGGTGGGCTATCTGGCCGATGCGCTGGGCGCGGGCGTGGCGCTTGGGCTGTTGTGGCTGATGGTGGCCGGGATGGCCGCGGGCCTGTCCTGGCGGCTACGCTGAGGGCTATCGCAACCTGGCATCATCCAGCGCCTGGCCGGCCCAGCGGGCATCGGCGCGCGCGGGGGCGGGCAGTGGCTCAGCCGGGCCGGGGCTGCGGTCCAGTGCCGCATCGCGCAGCACGCCGCCGGCCCAGGGCGGTCCAGTGCCGCATCGCGCAGCACGCCGCCGGCCCAGGCGGGCGGCACGCGCGGCGCGGCGCGGCGCGGCGCGGCCGGCGCGGGCTGCAACTGCGGGCCTGCCGCGACCGAGGCGGCATCCGGGTCGTCCAGCACCAGCAATTGCGGCATGCCAGGGCCGGTGCTGGCGGTGCTGGGCGGCGGCATTGGCGCGCCGGGGTCGTCCATCACCACCACCGTGGCTTCGGGGTCGTCCTGGCGCTGGGTGGGGCGGGTGCCGCGGATCACGGCCAGTTCAGCCTCGCGCCGCTGGCGTGTCACGCTGCGCAGCCGGGCGTAGAAATCGATGCTGTCGGCGCGCAGGGCATCCAGCGTGTCCAGGTTCTCGGCGCGCAAATCCACGCCGCCCAGCGTGCTGCGCGTGATGTTCAGGAAGCGCAGCGTGGCGCGCGAGGTCATGGGGTCGAGCGCGATGGAGACCGGGTTGAAGAAGCCATCCAGCCCATCGCCCACCGCGTCGCGCAGCACGGTCGGCCCCAGCACCGGCAGGAACAGATATGGGCCGTCGCCCACGCCATAGCGGGCGAAGGTCTGGCCGAAATCGCCGGTCTGGCGCGGCAGGCCGTGGTCGGAGGCGACATCGAACATCCCGGCCAGACCCAACGTGGAGTTCAGCGCGAAACGGCCCAGCGTGGTGCCGGCCGCGTCGAAGCGCTGCTGCAGGATGTTATGCGCGAAGATCACCGGCTCACCCAGGTTGCGCAGCGCCAGGCGCACGCGGGCACGACCATATTCGGGCAAGGCGGCGCGATAGGTCTCGGCGATCGGGCGGAAAAGGTTGTCATCCAGCGCCATCTGCGCGTCCATCAGGCTGCGGTTCACGCGCTCCAGCGGGTCCGAGGGGTCGGTCGCGCCGGCATATTGCGCGGATGCGGTCGGAACCTCGATGCCGCCTCGCAGCACTTGCGTCTGACCGCAGGCCGCGAGCAATAGAAGCATGCACAGGATCAGGGGGCGGGCCGGCATGGCGCGGTCATACAACGTGGCGGAGACGAGCGCGAATCGATGCTGCTGATGCTGGGGGTATTGGCCGCGGGCCTGGCGCTGGCCGGCGCGGTGCAGGGGTTGCTCGCTGCGCGGGCGCTGGGGCGGCTGGTGGCGGCACGCCCGCCCATCGGCCCGGCGCTGCCGGCCAGCATCATCAAGCCGCTGCACGGCGCGGAGCCGGGCCTTGCCGAGAACCTGGCCGCGAGCCTGGCCCAGGAGCATCGGGCGCCCTTCGAAATGGTGATGGCCGTGGCTAACCCGGCCGACGCCGCCCTGCCCCTGGGGGGCGCGCTGCCCGAACCCGCCCGCGTGATCGTGGCGCCCGAGGTGCTGGGGCCGAACCGCAAGGTCTCGCAGCTGGTGCATCTGGAAAATGTTGCGCTCTACCCCGTGCTGGTCGCGGCAGATGCCGATATGCGCGTCACACCCGATTGGCTGACCGCCGTGACCGCGCCGCTGGCCGACCCGGAGGTGGGGCTGGTCACCTGCCTCTACACCGGGGTTGCCGCCGATGGCGGCTTCTGGTCGCGGCTTTCGGCGCTGTCGATCGACTGGCATTTCCTGCCCAATGCCGCGCTGGGCGAAAGCCTGGGCCGCGCCAATGGCTGCTACGGCGCGACCATTGCGGTGCGGCGCGAGGTGCTGGAGGAAGTGGGCGGCTTTTCGAGATTTCTTGAACTATTGGCGGATGATCACGCGCTGGGGGCCGCGGTGCGCCGTGCCGGCTACCGCACCGTGCTGTCGCCCATGCTGCCGCGCCACATGATGAGCGAGCCTGGCCCGCTGGCCATGTGGCGCCATGAACTGCGCTGGGCGCGGACCATCCGGCTGCTGAACCCTGCCGGCTATTGGGGCTTGGGGCTGACGCATCCCCTGCCCTGGGCCATGGTCGCAGCAGCCTGTCTGCCGGGGCTTTGGGCGGCGGGCGTGCTGGGCGCGGCGATGGGCGCGCGGCTCGGCGCGGTGGCGCAGGTGGAACGGGCGATCGGGCAGAAGCCCCGCCTGGCCTGGCTACCGCTGCGCGATGGCCTGTCCTTCGCGGTGTGGCTGGCGGGGCTGTGGCCCGGGCGGGTGTTCTGGGGGCGGGAGAGGTTCCGGGTGACGCGGGATGGACGGTTGGCGCGCTAGGCGGCAGGGCGCATGATGCGGCCATGCAACTCGCCATCGTCACCTTCCGCATGCCCGCCGGTTTCTCGCGCGACGACGCGGCTGGCTATTTCAGCGAAACCGCGCCGCGCTATGCCGGCCTGCCGGGCCTGCTCAGCAAGCACTATATCCACCGCCACCTCGCGACGCATGCCGAGGCCGGCGGCGCCTATCTCTGGGAGAGCCAGGCGGCGGCCGAGGCCGGGCACGGCCCCGAATGGGCCGCGCGCGTGACCGCCAAATACGGCAGCGCACCGGAGATCAGGCTCTTCGACGTGCCGGTCAGCGTGGATAATCGCGGCGACAGCCCGGTGATTGCCGAACACCCGGCCGCCTGACACAAGGCGCGCGCCATGCGCCGCCTGATCCTCAACGCCGATGATTTCGGCCTTCACCCTGCCGTGAATGAGGCCGTGCTGCGCGCCCATACCGAAGGCGCGCTGACCGCCGCCAGCCTGATGACCGGCGCGCCCGGCTGCGAGGAAGCAGTCGCCATGGCCCGCGCCACGCCATCGCTCGCCGTCGGCCTGCACATCACGCTGACCGACGGCGTGCCGGTGCTGCCGGCCGCGCGCATCCCCGCACTCACCCAGAAGAATGGCCGCTTCCGCGACGACATGGCCGCGATGGGCCTGTTGCTCGCGCTGTCCAAGGAAGCGCGGGCGGAGCTCTACGCTGAGGTGCTGGCGCAGGTGCAGCGCTTCACCGAGACCGGCCTGCCCTGCGATCACATCAACACCCACAAGCATTTCCACCTGCACCCGGTGATCGCCGCCAGCGTGATGCAGGCGGCCGCCGGTGCGGGCATCCGCTGCATCCGCCTGCCGGTGGAGGAACCCGCCAGCGTGGGCGGGCGCGGCCATTGGTCGCACATCATCCAGAACCGCTGGTGCCGCACGCTGCGCGAGCGCGCGACCGGCTGGGGCCTCGCCGCAGCCGCGCGCGTGGTGGGGCTGAAATGGTCCGGCGCCTTCACCGCCGAGCGGCTGCTCTTCGCCCTGCCCCGCCTGCCTGCGGGCGTCACCGAGCTCTACTTCCACCCCGCGACACAGGATGACGTTCCCGGCGGCGCGCCCGGCTACCAGTACCGGGCCGAACTGACCGCGCTGACCGACCCGCGCGTGCTTGAGGCGCTGTCCGCCACCCCGCGCGGCGGCTATGCCGCGATGCTGGCGCCATGAACCGCTGGGGCGTTCTGCTGGCGCTGGCCGGCTTCGTGCTGGCCTGCTGGGTGATCTGGCAGCAGGATTTAACGGCGGTGATGGCGCTGCTTTCGGGCGCGGGGCTGGCCTTGCTGTGGATCGGGCCTGCGCATCTGCCCTCGGTGCTGCTGAACGCGCATGCCTGGGGCATGATGCTGCCTGGCCGCGCACGGGGGTCCCTTGGCTGGCGCGCCTCGCTGTTCTGGGTGCGCGAGAGCATCAACCACCTGCTGCCGGTGGGCCGCATCGGCGGCGAGGTAGTGGCCTATAGGCTGATGCGCCGCGCGGGCGTAGGGGCGGCACCGGCGGCGGGCAGCCTGATCGGGGATCTAGCGCTGTCCCTGGTCTCGCAACTGGCCTTCGCGCTGTTGGGGCTGGCGCTGCTGGCCTGGGCGGGGGCGTCGCTGGGGGTGGCGGCGACCGTGACCTCCATCCTGGTCGGCGCGGCGGCCGCGGCCTGCGCGATCTTCGCGGTGCAGGGGGAGGTGCTGTCGCGCGTGGTCGCCGCACTGAACCGGATGGCCGCGGACCGGCTATCGGGCTTCGCCCATGCCTCGCGCAAGCTCGATGTCTATATGCGCAGGCTGTGGCGCCGCCCGCGCGAGATGGCGTTGTGTGCCTTCTGGCAGTTGCTCGGCTGGATGGCGGGCGCGTTGGAAATCTGGGTTGCCGCCTGGGCGCTTGGAACGCCGATTTCGATCGCCGATGCGCTGCTGATCGAAGCACTGATCCAAACATTGATCTCGGCCGCCTTCGTGGTGCCAGGCGCGCTCGGAGTGCAGGAGGCGGGCTTCATCGGGCTCGCCGTGCTGGTTGGCCTGGACCCGGCGACGGGTGCCGCGCTCGCCGTGGCGCGCCGGCTGCGGGATGTGGCGCTGTTCCTGCCCGGGCTGCTCGTCTGGGCCTGGATGGAGCGCCGGTCAATCAGCTGCGCAACAGCCGCGCCACCGAGATGAAGTAGAACAGCACCACGAGCGCCACCAGCGCTCCCAGGATGGCCCAATTACGCGCGCGGCGGCGGCGCTGGAATTCCTCATCCGGCTTCATGCTCCAAGCACCAGATGGTCGACCACCAGCGCGCCGAACAGCGCGAACAGGTAGTAGATGGAGACCTTGAAGCAGCGCTTGGCCGGCAAGTCCTTGGTCAGCGAGACGCCCTGACCATCCTGTTCGTCACGCCAGACATTCCAGGCATGGCGAAGGAACCACAGGCCGAGCAGGGTCGCCGAGACGCCATAGATCCAGCCCGCCATGCCCAGGTACCATGGCGAGACGGCGAGCGGCAGCAGCGCCACTGTATAGACCAGCACCTGCTTGCGGGTCTCCCGCGCGCCGGCCACCACGGGCAGCATCGGCACGCCGGCGCGCGCGTAATCGGCATGCGCGAACAGGCTGAGCGCCCAGAAATGCGGTGGCGTCCAGAAGAAGATGATGGCGAAGAGCAGCAGCGGTTTGGCGGTGATGGAGCCGGTCACAGCGACCCAGCCGATCAGTGGCGGAAAGGCGCCGGCGGCACCGCCGATGACGATGTTCTGCGGCGTACGGCGCTTCAGCCACATCGTGTAGACGAACACGTAGAATAGGATGGAAGACGCCAGCACCACGGCAGCCAGCCAATTGGTGGCCAGACCCATCAGCGCGACGGAACCCGCGCCCAGTGCCACGCCATAGGCGAGGGCGGAGCCGGCCTCGATACGGCCAGCCGGGATCGGCCGGTTCTGTGTCCGGCGCATCACCGCGTCGATGTCGCGGTCGTACCACATGTTGATGGCACCAGCCGCGCCTGCTGCAATGGTGATGCAGAGAATGGCGGTAAACGCCAGGATCGGGTGGAGGGATCCAGGCGCCACCAACAGGCCGGCGATGCCCGAATACACCACGAGCGTCAGCACGCGCGGCTTGAGCAGCGTGATCCAGTCCCGGACCTCGGAGCCGGGCGCAAGGTCCGATCGCGCATGGCCAGCGGCCACCGCGTGAAGCGGGCCGGATAAGTTCAGGGGGGCCGAAGCCCCCCCGTTTTGCGCGGTGATGTCGCTCATGGCCTGCGCTTAGCGGATGCGAGGCAGTTCGTCGAAGGTGTGGAAGGGCGGCGGGCTGGACACCTGCCATTCCAGCGTGGTCGCACCCTCACCCCAGTAGTTGGGCGCGGCCACTTCGCCGCGACGGAAGGTCACCCACATCACGTAGAAGAAGAACAGGAAGGAGGCGATGGCGATGTACGAGCCGATCGACGCCACCATGTTCCAGCCCGACATCGCATCCGCATAATCCGGGTAGCGGCGCGGCATGCCCTGGTTGCCCAGGAAGTGCATTGGGAAGAAGGTCAGGTTCACGCCCACGAAGGTCAGCCAGAAATGGATCTGGCCCAGCTTCTCGGGGTACTGGCGGCCGCTCATCTTGCCGATCCAGTAGTAGATGCCGCAGTAGATCCCGAACACCGCGCCCAGGCTGAGCACGTAATGGAAATGCGCCACCACATAATAGGTGTTGTGCAGGATCTGCGTGATCGACGCATTGGCCAGCACCACGCCGGTCACACCACCCACAGTGAACAGGAAGATGAAGCCGATGGCAAACAGCATCGGCGTTTCGAACCGCATGGAGCCGCCCCACATGGTGGCGATCCAGGAGAATATCTTCACGCCCGTCGGAACCGCGATGACCATGGTCGCGGCCATGAAGTAGGCCCGCGTGTCAACGTCCATGCCAGACTGGTACATGTGGTGCGCCCAGACAACGAAGCCCACCACGCCGATCGCGACCATCGCATATGCCATGCCCAGATAGCCAAAGACCGGCTTTTTGGAGAAGGTGCTGATCACGTGGCTGACAATGCCGAAGGCCGGCAGGATCATGATGTAGACTTCGGGGTGGCCGAAGAACCAGAACAAATGCTGGAACAGTACCGGGTCGCCGCCGCCTTCGGGGCGGAAGAACGCCGTGCCGAAGTTGCGGTCGGTGATGAGCATGGTGATCGCACCACCCAACACCGGCACCGCCAGCAGCAGCAGGAAGGCGGTGACCAGCATCGACCACACGAACAGCGGCATCTTGTGCAGCGTCATGCCAGGGGCGCGCATGTTCAGGATGGTGGTGATGAAGTTCGCCGCCCCCAGGATGGACGAAGCGCCCGCCAAGTGCAGCGCAAACAGCGCCATATCCATCGCAGGGGACGGATGGTACGCGCTGTCGGAGAGCGGCGGATAGATGGTCCAGCCCGCGCCCGCGCCTTCGCCCACGAAGAGCGAACCGCCGAGCAGCAGGAAGGCCGGCACCAGCAGCCAGAAGGAAATATTGTTCAGGCGCGGGAAGGCCATGTCCGGCGCGCCGACCATGATCGGCACAAACCAGTTGCCGAAGCCACCGATCAGCGCCGGCATGATCACGAAGAACACCATGATCAGCCCGTGCGCCGAGACATAGGTGTTCCACATCTGGCCATCGGCGAAGATCTGCATGCCTGGCTGCTGCAGCTCGAGCCGCATCAGGAAGGAGATGCCGATGCCGATGATCGCGGCGAACAGCGAGAAGATGATGTAAAGGGTACCGATATCCTTGTGATTGGTGCTGAACAGCCAGCGGTTCACGAAGGATGGCTTGTGGTCGTCATGCGCGTCGGCGGCGTATGCCATGGCGGTCTTTCCTTATCGCGCGGCGTCTGCGGTGATGATGGGTGCGGATGGCGATTGCGCAACCGCTGGCGTGCCCTGCGGCATGCTGCCCGCGAAGCGCGTGCGGGCCGCTGCCACCCATTGGTCGAATTCGGCGCGCGGAACGACGCGCACCTCGATCGGCATGAACCAGTGATTCACGCCGCAAATCTGGTTGCACTGGCCATAAAAGACGCCCTCGCGATCGGTGCGGAACCAGGTCTCGATGGTGCGGCCAGGAATGTTGTAGCGCTGCACGCCGAGTGCCGGCACGAAGAAGCTGTGGATCACGTCCACGCCCGAATTCAGCACGCGCACATTGGCACCCACCGGCAGCACCAGCGGTTCATCGACCGAGAGGTTACGCAGTTGGCCAGGACGCAATTCGTCAGTCGGCACCGGGCGGCTGTCGAACTGGAACGCGCCATGGTCGGGGAAGGCATATTGCCAGAACCACTGGCGGCCGGTGACCTGGATGGTCAGGTCGGCCTCCTGCGTGCGGTCCTGGTAGTAGACCAGCCGGAAGGAGGGAATGGAGATCCCGATCAGGATCAGCACCGGGATCACGGTCCAGGCGATTTCGAGGCCGGTGTGGTGGCTGGTGGTGCTGGGCACCGGGTTGCGCTTGGCGTTGTAGCGCCACATCACATAAGCCAGCAGGCCACCGACGAACACCGTGATCGCGACAATGACGTCGAACACGATGTCATTCATCCAGTGGATCCATTCCTTGACGGCACCACCGGCGGGCTGCAGCCCCATGCCCCACTCGACTGGCGCGCCGACCATGGGCTGCGCCATCGCCATGGGCACCGCCAGCAATAGCGCCAGCGCCGCCATCAACCACTTGTTCGGACTGGGCATTCGCAGCTTCGCCTTCTTTTCATCCGGCCTGCGCTGTAGCACGCCGTTTCATGATCCTGAGTCGCGCGGGAACATAATCGCAGTGCAGCATGGGGACAAGGGTCGCAGGCCGGCTTCAGCCGCCTGCACCATCGACTTCCGTCTCGGCATCGCCTTCAGCCACATGGTCCACCATATCGGCCAGCATCGAGCGGATATGTGGATCGCCCACCACGTAAAACACCTGCCGCCCGCGGCGGTCCGACTGCAACAGCCGCGCAGCGCGCAGCAGTCGCAGATGGTGCGAAACAAGGCTGCCGGAAATCGCCAGCCGCTCCGCCATCTCACCCACCGCGGCGGGCGCGTCCAGGCAGGCCAGGATGATCTTCAACCGCGTCGGGTCACTCATCAGCCTAAACATCTCGGCCAGTTCGACGACCTGGTCTTCGGGGATGTGGCTGGGCAGGGGCATGACCCAGCATCGGCAGAATGCGCCCCTGGCGCAAGCGCACGCCTTGCGCTGACGGCCCAGCATCGCCACACTGCCACAAGCAATTGAATTTCATTGGAAATCTGAACAGGTGAACAGCTATTCAGCCATGTGCCGCCGCGCCCTGCTCGCCCTGCCGGCGCTGGCCCTGCCGGCGCATGCGCAGACCCGCCCGCAGGTGGTCACCACCACCGCCATGCTGGCCGATGCGGTGCGCGCGCTGGCCGGCAATGCCGTCACCGTCACAGCGCTGATGGGCGAGGGCGTGGACCCGCATCTCTACCGCCCCACCCGCGCCGACACCCAGCGCTTGCTGGCCGCCGACCTGGTGGTGCTCAACGGCCACCGGCTGGAAGGCCGGATGGAGGAGGTGCTGGCACGGCTCTCCCGCGCCGGTCGCCGCGTGCTGGCCCTGGCCGAAACCCTGCCGCGCGCCCGGCTGCGCAGCCACCCCGAATATCCGGACGCGGCCGACCCGCATATCTGGATGGACCCCCTGCTCTGGGCCGATGCGGCGGCAGCCCTGCCCGCCGCTCTCGCCCCCTGGGCGGGCGATGCGCAGGCCGCACTCGGCGCCTATCTTGCCCGCATGCAGCGCCTGCACGACTATGCGCAAACCGCCTTCGCCACTGTGCCCGCGCCGCAGCGCGTGCTGGTCACCGTGCATGACGCCTTCGGCTATTTCGGCGCCCGCTACGGGCTGGAGCTGGACAGCATCCAGGGCATTTCCACCGAATCGGAAGCCTCGCTTTCGCGCATCGAAGCCCTGGTGGCCATGCTCGTCTCGCGCCGGGTGCCGGCTATCTTCGCCGAGACCTCGGTGCCCGATCGCGCCATGCGCGCGCTGATCGAAGGGGCCGCGGCGCGCGGCCACACGGTGCGGCTGGGCGGCACGCTGTTCTCCGATTCGCTGGGCCGGCCTGGCGGCTATACCGGCACGCTGGAAGGCATGCTGGACCACAACATCACCACCATCGCCCGTGCCCTGGGCGGGACCGCACCCGCCACCGGGCTGAACGGCAGGCTGGCGGCGTGACCCCCATCAGCGTCAGCGGCCTGTCGGTCCATTACCGCGACCGCCCTGCCCTGCTGGACATCAACTGGTCCGCGCAGCCCGGCCTGACCGCGATAATCGGCCCCAATGGCGCGGGCAAGTCCACGCTGCTGAAGGCCATGCTGGGCCTGGTGCCCTCTCAAGGCGAAACCCGCTTCTTCGGCACCACGCTGGAGGCCGCGCGCGACCGCCTGGGCTACCTGCCGCAACGCCAATCGGTGGATTGGGATTTCCCGGCCACCGCGCTGGATGTGGTCGCGATGGCGCGCCGCGCGCGCAGCGGCTGGTGGGGCCGCCTGCCGCGCGCCGAACGCGAGGCCGCGCGCCATGCGCTGTCGGAAGTGGGGCTGGCGGAACTGGCGGACCGCCCGATCGGCGAGCTTTCCGGCGGGCAGCAGCAACGCGTCTTCCTGGCGCGCGCGCTGGCCCAGAACGCGGAATTGCTGCTGATGGACGAGCCGCTGGCCGCCGTGGATGCGGCGACCGAACGCACCATCATCGATGTGCTCAAGCGCCTGGCGAAGGCCGGGCGCAGCGTGGTCGCGGTGCATCACGACCTGGCCTCGGTGCCGCAAATCTTCGAACACGCGCTGCTGCTGAACGGGCGCGTCATTGCGGCAGGCCCGGTGGCGCAGGTGTTCACGCCGGCCACCATCGCCGACACCTACGGGCCGGGGCTCGCGGCATGATCGGGCACAACACCATCGTCGTGGTGCTGGGCTGCGCAGCCTTGGGGATCGCCGCCGGCGCGGTGGGCTGCTTCGCGCTGCTGCGCGGGCGCGCGCTGCTGGCCGATGCGATGGGCCACGCCGCCCTGCCCGGCGTGGTGCTGGCCGCGATGCTGGGCGCGGCACTCGGCTGGGACACGCGCAGCCTGCCGCCCTTGCTGCTGGGCGGCGCGCTGGCCGGGCTTGCGGGGCTGTGGTGCGTGCAGCGCCTGACAGCAACCGGGCGCATCCGACAGGACGCGGCGATCGCGCTGGTGCTGGCCAGTTTCTACGCGGCCGGCGTGGTCGGGCTGTCCATCGCGCAGGCCTGGCCGGCGGCATCACAGGCGGGGTTGTCGCGTTTCATCCTGGGCCAGGCGGCGGCGATGCGCGCGGAGGACGCCTGGGCCGCGGGCGCGCTGGCGGCGCTGTGCCTGGTGACGACGCTGGCGCTGTTCCCGCGCCTGGCCGCGCTGTGTTTCGACCCGGAATTCGCGCAGCTTTCGGGACTGAATATCCGCGCGACGGACCACGCGCTGCTGGGCCTGGTGCTGATGGTCTGCGTGGCGGGCCTGCCCGCGGTGGGGCTGGTGCTGGTCGTCGCGCTGCTGGTGCTGCCGGCAGCCACCGCGCGACTGCTGACCGCGCGGCTGCCGAGCATGTTCGCGCTGTCCTGCTTGGCCGGCGGCGCGGCTGGCACACTGGGCGCGCTGATCTCGGCGGGACATGCCGGCTGGCCCACGGGGGCGGCCGTGGTGCTGACAGGCACCTGCCTGTTCACCGCCGCCATGCTGGCCAGGCGCGGGTGATCGGGATGCGGGCAGGACGTCTTGGGGTGGCGCTGGCGGCCCGCAGGAGGGCTCTGCCCTCCCGCACCCACCCGCCAAGGGCCGAGAGGCCCTTGTATCCCGGGTGCTTTGAAGTTGGGGGAGGGGGCGGCGCGGTCGTTCTGCCGGCGCGGTCGATTCGTGCCCCCTCCCCCAACTTCAAAGTAAACTCCACGGGTCCAGGGGCCTGTGGCTCCTGGCGGGGGGTGCAGGGGGGCAGCGCCCCCCTGCGGTCCAACAGCACCACCCCATGACATCCTTCCTGCAACTCGATTTCCCTGCCTTGCTCGCGGCTGTCTTGGCGGGCGGGACGTGCGGTTTGCTGGGGTCCTTCCTGGTGTTGCGGCGCGAGGCATTGCTGGGTGATGCGATCACGCATGCGGTGTTGCCGGGGATTGTGGTGGGTTTCGCGCTGACGGGGTTGCGCGCCGGGGTGCCGATGTTGCTGGGTGCCTTGGTGGCGGCGGTGTTGGCGGCGTGGTTGATCGGGTGGCTGGTGCGCGCCTCGCGGCTGGAAAGCGGCGCGGTGACGGGGATTGTCTTCACCTCGATGTTCGCGCTGGGCCTGGTGCTGCTGGAAGCGACGGGCGCGCGCGATGTCGATCTGGATGTGGACTGCGTGCTGTTCGGCCAGATGGAGACGCTGTTGTGGCCGGAGGCGCGCGGCATCGCGTCACTGTGGGACCCGGTGGCGCTGGCCGCCTTGCCGCCGGGATTGTGGCTGTTGATGGGCGTGGCGCTGGCAGTGGGCCTGGTTGTCACCTGGTTGTGGCGGCCCTTGCGCCTGCTGTGTTTCGACGCGGGTTATGCCGCCGTGCTGGGCCTGCCGGTGAAGCGCTTGGAGATGCTGCTGAACCTGTTGGTCGCGGCCGCCGCCGTGGCGGCGTTCGAGGCGGTGGGCAGCATCCTGGTGGTCGCACTTCTGGTGGCGCCGGCGGTGGCGATGCGCTTCCTGACGCAGCGCTATGCGGTGCAGGTTTGGGGCGGTGCCGCGCTGGGCGCGGGGGTTGCGGCGGCGGGGTATCTGCTGGCCGGGCCGCTGCCCATGGCGCTGGGCAGCGCGGTGGCGTTGAACGCGGCGGGTGTGATCGGCGTGCTGGCGGGGTTGTGCGTGCCGATGGCGATGTTGTTTTCGTGGCGCGGGGTGCGGCGGGTCGCGTAGCCTTTCCTTCGCCCATGCGGCAACTAGGACGACCACTCCTCTGTATCTCGACAGTGGTGCAGGATCGGCGGGCTTACGGTAGCGTTCGATCATGCTGACCCATCTCGCCTTCACGAACTTCAAGTCCTGGCCGAAGCTCGACCTGCAATGCGGACGGATCACCGGCCTGTTCGGTACCAACTCGTCCGGCAAAACGAGCGTTTTACAATTTCTTCTGCTCTTGAAGCAGACCAAGGAAGCAACCGACCGCGCGCTGTCGCTGGAACTCAACCACCCATACGTCGAGCTTGGCACGATCAAGGATGCCATCCATCGTCACGATGAGGCGTTAGGAATCGACTATAAGATTTCGTTCGAACTGACCAAGCCCGTTGCCCTGCCCAATCCCTCGACGGCGGCCGACGCGGAGCCTTTGGTGGAAGGAACGGATCTCACGCTCGAAGCTAGCCCGAAAAATTCATCACGTGGTGCGGGGCGCGGATCGGGCGCGGGGGGCGGCTCGCCTGATGGTTGTGGGCGCGCGGGATAGCAGGCTGGCGAATGACGCCGGCGCGGTGGTGCGGATGGCGAGGCTTGGGGTTTG
>JAPLOK010000034.1 GCA_026400775.1 Alphaproteobacteria bacterium
GCCGTTGCGCGGCCGCACAGCAGCAGCGCTTCCCGATGACAGGGGTTCAGGCATGCTGGTCAAGCGCGCCATCCGTCATCGCAAGACCACCACCCCAGGGGCGACCCGATACTGCGCCACCAACGCCCGGTCGCTGACCGGGGCACCTTCGCGCAGGCGGCCGAAGAACCAGCAGCCGCCGGCATGGTCCGCAGCTGCGGGCAACCAGCGGTCCAGCAGGCGCAAAGGCGGTGTGCACAACAGCCCCGCGGCGCGCGCCATGCGCCGCCAGGCGGGCCGGGCCGATACCGACATCAGCACCCCGCCCAGCGACCAGGCCGCGACGCTGCCCGCACCCATGGCGATGCCTGCTGCCACCTCATCAAATGCGCGGAACAGGCGCCGATGCCCGATCGGCGTGAAGCGCGTGAAGTCATGCGCGCCCATATGCACCGGCTGCAGGAAGGGCGTGACGGCATAGACATGCCCGCCGGGCTTCAGCACGCGCGCGATCTCGGCGACACATCGCGTGGGTTCGGCGACATGCTCCAGCACGGCGACAGCCACCACCAGGTCGAAGCTGCCGGGCGGGAATGGCAGGTCATGGGCATCGGCAATCGCATCCACCGCTGGGCCGAAGGCAACATCGGTGTGCAGCACGCCTTCGGCACCCAGGCGCACACCGCCCGAGCCGATGACCAGCACGCGCGGTGCGGCCACGTGCCGCGCCACGCAGGCCAGCGCGTCGGCGGCGCTCGGGTGTTGCAGGCTGGATGGGGCATCGCCCAGCCGGCGCGCCCAGCGACGCCAGATGCGGCGCAGCCCGCCCGCGCCATCGCCGTCGCGCCCATAGCTCGGCCCGACATAGCCCGCACCTTGCAGATAGTCAGACACGGCGAAGACGGAGTTCGCATCGTTGATCAAGACAGGCACGCCACCGACCACGGGATAGACCGTGCCGCAGACGTCGCAGCGCAACCCATCCTGCAACGCCGCGCCGTCACGCGGGCAGCACAGTTGCACGCCGTGCAGACTGGCGGGTGCCGTCATCGCAGTGCCACCAGGTCAAGCAGTGCGGCATGTGCCTGGAACATCGCCTCCTGCGCGAAGACCTGCTCGGCGCGGGCGCGGTTGGCCTGGCCGATGGCTTGGCGCAAGGCGGGTTGCAACAGCAAGGGTCGCAATGCATCTGCCAAGGCGTGGTCATCGAGGCAGGCCAGATGCGGCGCATTCTCCGGCGCCAGCATGTTGCGCACATCGCCCACATCGGTGCTGGCGACGGGCAGCCCGCTGGCCATGGCTTCGAGCACCGCGAAGGGCATCTGCTCGGTATCCGAGGAGAGCGCGAAGACATCGAGCGCGCGCAACGCCGCCGCCGGGTCCGCGACATGGCCGAGGAAGCGCGTGCAGCCCGCTAGGCCCAGGGCTTCGGCCTGGGCTTGCAACCGCGCCTGCTCCGGCCCTTGGCCCATGATGGCCAGGCGCAACGGCACGCCCTGGTCGCGCAACAAGGCTGTTGCGCGCAGCAGCCGCGCCAGGTTTTTCTCCGGGCGCAGGGCCGCCGCCGTGCCGATCAGCGGCGCATCGCCGGGCGTGGCCGCGCCGGGGTGAAACCGGGTCAGATCCACGCCGTTCGGGATCAGGCGCAGACAGGCTGCCGGCAGGCCCCACACCTCGCGCGCCAGGCGCCACAGCGTGGCCGAGGGCAGCACAGTCAGGCTGCGGCGCAACAGCAAGCGCCGCGCCCAGACACGCCTGCGCAACTGGCCGCTGCGTTCCTCCGGGCCGAAGCCATCCTCGGCGTGCAGATGCGCGACGCGCGGCAGGGCATGGGCGGCGATCACCCAATCCAGGCTGCCCCAATTGCTGGTCACCAGCACGGCCGGACGCAGCGCACGCAACATGCGCAGCGCGGGAGCGACGCCGCGCGCGGGGGCGGGCAGCAGGGCGCAAGCAGCCCCGGGCGCCAGGCGCGCGGCGCAGGCGGTGTCGCCATCCAGCGCCACCACCGCATGCCGCCAGCGCGGGCCGAAGCGGTTGGCAAGCGCTGTGAAGCGCACCTGCGCGCCGCCCACAGCGAAGCTCGGGAAAACATGCAGCAGAAGCGGCGCGGGGTTCATCGGCGCGCGGCATCAGCCAGGCGCACCACGCGGCGCGCCTGGCCCGCCCAGCTCATGTCGCGCTCGATCATGGCGGCGCGCGCGGCCTCGCCCAGGCGCTGGCGAAGCGGCGCGTCGCAGGCCAGCCGATGGATGGCGCGCCACTGCGCCGCGGGGTCGCGCGGGTCGAACAGCAAGGCGGTGCGTTCGTGTTCCAGCAATTCACGCAGATTGGGTTGGTCGGGTGCCACGATGGCGCGGCCGGCGGCCATGTATTCCAGCAGCTTCAGCGGGCAGGCATAGGGCACGGCGGCCGGTTGCAGCGCGATGTCGAAACCGCTGATCAGCGCCGGCACGGCGTGGCGTTCGGCCAGGCCAAGAAATTGTACGTCCAGCCCGAGCTCGCGCGCCACGCGTTCCAGCCCCGCGCGGGCCGGCCCTTCGCCGATGATGCGCAGCTGCATGCGCGGCTGCGCAGGTGCTGCCGCCAGGCCGCGCAGCACGCCCTCCAGCCCGTGCCACTCGCGCAGGAAGCCGATGAAACCCAGCACCACCAGCGGCGCTTCCGCGCGTGGCGGGGCGGGCGGGTACGCATCCAGGTCGAAGCCATTGGGCACCACCGTGATGCGCGACGGTACAACGCCCGCGCGCGCCACATGCCCGGCCAGCACGGCGGTCACCGGCAGCACCAGCGTGGCCCGGCGCCAAGCGAAGCGCTCGCTGGCCGCGGCCAGGCGGCGCCATGACAGGCGGCCGAATTGCGCGCGCTCCTCCGCAAGCGGCGAATTGACTTCCAGCAGCAACGGCAGCCGGCGGCGGGCGGCGACCAGAACGCCTGCGGGGTGGAACAGATTGGCGCGTTCGTACAGCACATCCGGCGCGAAGCGCGCGGCCGCGCGGTCCAGCCGCCAGGCGGCGGGCAGCGCATAGGCCATCTCCGCAAGCTCCCCCACCCAGCCGGGCAAATGCGCGCGCAGGCGGCCAAGCCAGCGGCTCTCCCCGCCCAGCCTGGCTGCGGCGAAGCCGGCGGGACCCACCACCTGCACC
>JAPLOK010000329.1 GCA_026400775.1 Alphaproteobacteria bacterium
CCGTACACGCTGGTGAACAACGACGTGCGCTTCCCGCGCAACGGCATGCACACCGGCGCGGAGTTCGAGGAATACATCATGGGCGCGATCGAGATGTGCCTGAGCGAGCCGGGTTCCCGCATGCTCAATATCGGCCTGCACAACCGCATCATCGGCCACCCGGCGCGCGCGATCGGGTTGAAGCGGGTGCTGGAACGCGTACGCGGCATGAAGGATGTGTGGGTCGCGGCCCGTCGCGACATCGCGCATCACTGGATCAAGGAACACCCGCCCAAGTGACGCATCCGATGGTCGCAGCGCCGAATGGCGCGGAGAGCTGAATCGGATGCGCACGACCCTGCCCCACTGGCGTTCGCTGCTCTACGTCCCCGCCGCGCGCGAAAAATTCGTCGCGCGCGCGCATGAACGCGGCGCGGATGCGATCATCCTCGACCTCGAGGACAGCATCGCACCGTCCGAAAAACCCGCGGCCCGCGCTGCGCTCGCGGCCGCCATACCGGCGGTCGCACGCAACGGCGCGGACGTCACCGTGCGCATCAACCGCCCCATGCAGATGGCCGTCCAGGACATAGCCGCCGCCGTGCAGCCTGGCGTGCGCGCGCTGATCTGCACCAAGATCATCGGCCCGGACCACGTGCAGATCCTGGCCGAACTCATCGCCGAGGCCGAGGCCGCGCGCGGCATGGCGCCAGGCAGCACCGGCATGGTGGTGCTCGTCGAAGATGCCGCCGCTGTGCTGCGTGCCGAATCCATCGCCCGCGCCCACCCGCGCATCATCGGCCTGGGTGTGGGCGGCGAGGACCTGGCCACCGATCTCGGCGGCGAGGCCACGCCCGACACGCTCGACCTGCCCAAGCGCATGGGCCTGCTGGCGGCCCGTGCCGCCGGCATCCTGCCCATGGGGTTCATCGGCACGGTGGCCGGCCTGTCGGACCTGGAGGGCTACCGCCTGATGCTGCGCCGCTCGCGCGCCTTGGGCTTTGCCTGTGCGTCCTGTGTGCATCCCTCGCAGGTGGCGATCATCAACGAGGAATACGGCGCCTCCGCCGCCGATATCGCCCGCGCGCAACGCATGGTCGCGGCCTTCGATGACGCTCTTGCACAGGGCCTGGGCGCGGTGGAGTTCGAAGGCCAGATGATCGACCTGCCGGTGGTCGAACGCGCGCGGAGGCTGTTGCGCGCATGATTCGCGGCTCCGGCGATTCCGCCTCCATCGATCATGCGCGGGCTGCTCCGATGATCGACGCCACAACGCAGGTCCGCCGCATCGGCATGCTGGTGCCCAGCTCCAACAGCACCGCCGAGCCACTCACCACCGAGATGCTGCGCGGCCTGCCCGATGTCACGCTGCACATCGCGCGCTTCCGAGTCACCCGCCTGGACCAGAGCCCGGAGGCACTGGCGCAGTTCCAGCTCGCGCCCATCCTCGAAGCGGCGTCGATGCTGCGCGACGCGCATATGCACGCGATCTGCCTGAACGCCACGGCCGCCTGCTACACCAGCATGTCGCATGACCGCGCGCTGGTCGAAGCGCTCGGTTCCGCATCCGACACCGCCATGCTCTCGCTGCTGCGGCTGCTGCATGCGCGCGGCGCCAAGCGCATCGGCCTGGTCACGCCTTTCCTGCATGATGTGCAGGAGGCGACCATCCGCGTGCTGGCGGAAGAAGGCATCACCACCGCAGCCGAATTCCATTTCAACGACCCCGGCAATTTCAGTTTCAACCGCATCCCCGAAACGGCCGTGGCCGACGCGTTGCGGCAGGTTGCGCGCACACCGGGGCTGGATGCGATCGCGGTGATCTCCACCGGCCTGCGCGGCCCCCGCCCGGCAGCGCAGGTGGAGGCCGAGACCGGCATTCCCATCCTGGACACCATCGCCACCGCCCTGCATGGCGCGCTTCTGGCGGCAGGCGTGGACCCCACGCGGGTGCGCGGCTGGGGCAGCGTTTTCCGTTAGGCCAGCAGCCCCACGGCCATCACGCCCAGCAGCAGGCCATTCAACGCGAACAGCGCGGCCCCGGCGGGCCGCAGCATCGGCCCCGCGCGCCGCGCGAAGAAGCCGCCCATGAAAGCCACCGCGATCAGCCCCGGTGCCGTGCCGGCGGCGAAGCTGGTCATGGCGATCACCCCGCCCAGCGCGCTGCCACTGGCCGCCGCAGCCGCCAGCGCCGCATAGATTGCCCCACAGGGCAGCGCCGAGAGCAGCAGCCCCAGCAGGACGCCGCGCCCACCCTGCGGCGCCGCGAGCAGCCCGCCGATGCGCGCCTGCACGAAGCCCGGCAGCCGCACCGCCGGCAGATGCGGCATGCGCCAGCCCAGGCGTTCCGCGGCCTGCGCCAGCATCAGCAGCGCCGCCAGCGCGAGCAGCGCCGCGAACAGGAATCGCAGCCCGGTGATGCCCGCGACCAGCCCCGCGCTCGCGCCCGCCAGCGCCCCCAGCGCGCCATAGCCCAGCACGCGCCCCAGGTGATACGGCACCAGCGCAGCACCCGAGAGCCGGCGCAGCATGCCGCCGTCCAGCGCGCGGCCGGGCACCTGCGCCAGCACGAAGGGCGCGCACATGCCCGCGCAATGCGTGGCACCCGAGGCCAACCCCGCCAGGAACAGCGCGCCGGCCATGGCCAACAGCGCTTCGTGCCCCAGCGCCGTCAGGTCATGCAGGCAATTGGCCAGAAGTTCGATCATACCGCCGCGCTGTGGCGCCCCGCGCGTGAGAGATACGCATCGAAGGCCGCGGCCACCAGGCGCACGAAGGGCCGGCCCTCGGCCGTCATCACCACGCGCTGTTCGCGCAGCGTGACGATGCCCTGCTCGGCCAGTGGCGCCAATTGTGGCCAGGCCTCGTTGATCAGCTCGGCATCCACCTCGACCGCGAAATCGCACATCAGGCGTTCGATGATGTCGGCGCGCATGCGGTCATCATCGCTCATCGCCTTGCCGCGCGCGATGGCGAATTCGCCGCGCGCCATGGCCGCCTGATAGCCCTTGTTGTCGGAGCGGTTCTGCACGAAGCCCTGCGCCACGCGCCCGATGGAAGACGCGCCCAGGCCGAGCAGCGCATCGGCCACATCGGTGGTGTAGCCCTGGAAATTGCGGCGCAGCGTGCCGTTGCGCGCGGCCTGCGCCAGCGGGTCATCGGGCTTGGCGAAATGGTCCAGCCCCACGCCCATATACCCCAGGCCCAGCAGCAGACCGCGCGCCGCATCGGCCTGCACCAGGCGTCCGACAGGGCCGGGCAGGGCCGTGGTGTCGATCAGCTTCTGGTGCGACTTCATCCAGGGCACATGCGCATAGCCGAACAGCGCGATGCGGTCCGGTGACAGGCCATATGCCAGTTCCAGGCTGCGCAGCAGGTCGTCGCGGTCCTGCCTGGGCAGGCCGTACATCAGGTCCATGTTGATGGCGCTGATGCCCTGCGCGCGCAGATGCTCAACCGCCGAAGCCACCACATCATAGGGCTGCACACGGCCAATCGCGCGCTGCACGGTCGCGTTGAAATCCTGCACGCCGAGGCTGGCGCGCGTGGCGCCGATGCTGCGCAGCGTGCGCGCGGTGACATCGGCGATCGCGCGCGGGTCAAGCTCGACGGCGTGTTCCAGCAGGCCCGAGAGGTCGAACTGCCGCGCGATGCGCTCGGTCACGCGCTGCATCGCATCCAGCCCCAGCATGGTCGGCGTGCCGCCGCCCCAGTGCAGATGCGTCACGCGCCGGGCGGTGGTGGAACGCGCCAGCAGATCGATCTCGGCGAGCAGCGCATCGAGATAGGCCTGCACCGGTTCCGGCCTGCGCACCACCTTGGTGTGGCAGCCGCAATAGGCGCACATGGCCTGGCAGAAGGGCACATGGATGTAGAGCGAAAGCGTGGCATCCGCGCGCTGTTCGCCCAGCCATCGCGTGTATTCTGCGGCCGTCACATCCGCACTGAAATGCGGCGCGGTGGGGTACGACGTGTAGCGCGGTACCGCACGTTCGGCGAGCAGCAGTGTCTGGCTATTCATTGTCCTGTCCTGACCAGAGAATATCGAAGCGGCAGATGCCGCGGCCGGCCGCTTCCGGCACGGCGCGCGCGTGCCGATGCACGAGCTTGCGGAACAACCCCTCGAAGGTGGCGCGATAGAATTCGGAGGCGAGACGCCCGACCGGTACCAGGCTCTGCGCCAGGCGGATGCGTATGCCCAAGGGGGCTCCGCGCACCACGTCGAGGCTGCCGGAGCCCAGGAAAGTCCAGCCATGGCGCTGGATGCTGCGCGTCAGCAGGACGGCTGCGAAATGCGCGGGCATGTTGGGCAGCAGTAGCCGCGCGAAGGCTGGGATGCGGTGCGCCAGCAGATATTCAGCAGTGCGCGCGCCGGCTTCGCGCAGCCGTTGCAGCGCCGCCGCCTGGCCGAATTCATCGCGCAGCGCGGTGAAGAGGCGCGCCACCTCCTCCTCCTCGACCATGGTGTTGGGCGGCGCGCTCAGATGGTTCAACAGGCCGGCGCGGCGGAAGACCTGCGCGCGGCGTTCGGCGCCGTCCTCCTGCAACAGCACCTGGGCCAGTTGCAGCACGGCATTGGGGCCGATGCGGCCGGGCGCGGGCGGCTGCACCGCGCCGGCGCCATCATGCAGGGCCGCGACCACCATGGGTCTCGCCCTCCTCTGCCAGCTGTTCCATGCCGCCGCCGCAGGCCATCGGCACTGCGGCTTTCGGCTTTTCGCCGGTGCTGCGGCGATTGTGCACGGTGGTCCATTCGACCTGTTCGGGATTGGCGCGCTGGCGCTGCGTGTCGAAGTGGAAATCGACCTTCTTCTTCGACTGCGGCCCCCAGTAGCCGACCTTGCCCAGGTCGTAGAACGTCCGCTGGAAGCCCGCCTTCAGGAACGCCTTCAGGCAGCCCAGCAGATAGCGCCGACGCTCGCCGCTACCCGCCCAGGGGTAGGAGAACAGCGCCTTGCGACCGTAGAAGCGGCGGTAGTTGTTCATCACGCGGTCCAGCAGCTCACCGCGTTCCATCGCGTTCGGCTTGATGATCGGCGTGACGAAATTGTACTTGTCGTAGTCGAACACCTCGACCTTGTCGCCGAGTTCACGGAACAGGTCGCTGAACGGCCAGGGCGTGTACATGGACCAGTTGGCCAGGTCGGGGTCCCAGTCGCGCGCCATCTGGTAGGTCTCTTCCAGCGTCTCTGCGGTCTCGTTCTCCATGCCGACGATGAACTGCGCCTCGACCACGATGCCGGCATCGCGCAGCAGCTGGATGGCGCGCTTGTTCTGCGCGACCGTGGTTTCCTTGTTGAACATGTCGAGCTTGAGCTGTGCCGCGGCTTCCGTGCCGAGCGAGACATGGATCAGCCCGGCCTTGCGATAGAAGGGCAGCAGGTCGGCATCGCGCATGATGTCGGTGACGCGCGTATTGATGCCCCAGAGCAGGCCCACCTTGCGGTCGATGAGCGCCTGGCAGAAGGCGATGAACTTCTTCTTGTTGATGGTGGGCTCCTCGTCGGCGAGGATGAAGAAGCCCACGCCATGCTCGTCACGCAGCTTGACGATCTCATCCACCACCTTGTGCGGGTCGCGGATGCGATAATCACGCCAGAATTTCCACTGGCTACAGAAGCTGCAGGTGAAGGGGCAGCCGCGTGCGAAATTCGGAATCGCCACCCGCGTGCCGAGCGGGATGTAGGTGTATTTCTCCCACTGCAAAATCGACCAGTCGGGCGAGAGCGCGTCCAGATTCTTGATGGTGGGCGCGGCCTTGGTGGCGACCACCTTATCGCCATCCAGATAGGCGATGCCCTTGATGCCGGCGCGTGCCGCCTTGAAATCGCCGGTCGCGGCGCGTGCAACCTCGACCATGATCTCTTCGCCCTCGCCACGCACTATGCAGTCGATCCAGGGCGCTTCCGCCAGCACCTGATTGTACATGAAGGTGGCATGGATGCCGCCAAGCACGGTCAGCGCCTGCGGGCAGACCTCGCGGGCGATTTTCAGCACATTTTCCGCCGTGTAGATGGCGGGCGTGATGGCGGTGGTGCCGATGATGTCGGGCTGCAATTCGCCCATGCGGGCGCGCAGCGTCGCGTCATCGACATGGTTGGTCATCGCGTCGATGAAATGCACATCCGAAAAGCCTGCGCTCTTCAGCGCGCCGGTCAGATAGGCAACCCAGGCGGGGGGCCAGTTTCCGGCGATCTCGGCACCGCCGGAATGATAGTTGGGGTGGATGAACAGGATGCGCATGAACGGCCCTCCGCGATGGGGCCAAGCATGCGCGGCGCGCTGACGCGCGCCTTGATGTGGGTCAAGCCGGTTTCGGAATGAATGCGGCGCCGGCGTTGCGCACATGCGCTTCCGCGCGTTCGGCGGCCAGCGCCTCATCACCCGCCAGCATCGCCTCCAGAATGGCGCGATGCTCATCCCATACGGCGCGCTGCGCCTTGGCATTCTGCGGCCGGAAGACGCGGGCGGAGCGCTTGCGCAACGTGTCGAGCATGGCGCGCAGCGTGGCGTTGCCGGCGGCTTCGGCCAGCGTATCGTGGAAGGCGGCGTTCAGCGCCGGCAGATCGCCCTTGCCGCGCGAGCCCTGCTTCAGGATAGCCTCGGCGCGGGCCAGGATCTCGGGGTTGCGATATCGCGCGGCGAGCCGCGCGTTGTAGCCCTCGAGCAAAGCGCGCACCTCGACGAATTCGCGCGCTTCATCAGGCGTGATGCCGGCGACGATCGCGCCGCGCCGCGCCGAGACTTCCACCAGGCCTTCGCTGGCCAGCGTGCGGATCGCCTCCCGGATGGGCGAACGCGAGACGGCATAACGCCGGCCCAGCTCCTCCTCCACAAGGCGATCCCCGGGCTTCAGCACGCCGGCCAGGATCTCGCGTTGCAGCTGCTCGCGCACGATGTCCCGCAGGGGCAGATGCGCGTTGCCCAGCGGTGTGTCAGTCTCGCCCATGGGAATATGATACGGCAG
>JAPLOK010000341.1 GCA_026400775.1 Alphaproteobacteria bacterium
TGTCGAGGCCGAGGGGCTGGATGCCGCGCTCGCCCGCGCCCAGTCAGCCCTTGCCGCCGCCGAATCACTGGCCGCGCAGATCGCCGCCGATCTCGACCATGCCAGCGCGACCGAGGCCGATGCGCGGGCCGCCGAACAGCGCGCCGGCCGCGAGGATGCGGGGATTGCCAGCGCCGAGGCCGCCCTGCCCGAGCGGCTGACCACCGCCGAAGCGGCACTCGCGACCGCCGAAACCCGCGCGCGCGCCGCCGAAGCCCGCGCCGATACCGCGACGCAGGCCGCCGCCGAGGCCGCCGCGCGGGCCAACCAGGTGGCCGGCGAACTCGCCTTCGCCGAGCAGCGGCAGCAGCGCCTGGCGGAGCAATCCGCGCGCCTGGCGCAGGAACACGCCGCCGCCGAGGCCGCGACCGTGCCGGCCGAGACCATCGCCGCAGCCGAGGACCGCGCTCGCGCCCAGGACAGCGCCGCCGAGGCCGCGCGCGTCACCCTCTCCGAGGCCGAGGCCGGGCGGCTGGCCGCCGCAGCCACCGCCGCCGAAGCGGCCCGCGCAGCGGCCGAGGCGGAGGCCAACCTCGCCCGCGCCCGCCGCGACCTGGATGCCGCGCAGTCCCGCGCCCGCCGCGCCGCCGAGGAGGCAGCGCGCCTGTCGGCCCGCGCCGCCGAGGCGGAAGGACAGCGCATACTGCCCGCCACGCTGACCGCCGCCGAAACCGCCGAGGCCGAGGCCGCCCGCGCGCTGGACACCGCCCGCGCGGCGCTGGCCGCCGCCACCACTGAACGCGCAGCCGCCACCGACGCACTCGCCGCCGCCCGCCAGGCCGATAGCGCGGCCGAGGCCGCGGCCGCCCGCATCCTGGCCGAGATCGACGGTCTGCGCGGTGCATTGCGTGGCCCCACCGACAGCGCCCAGCCCATCATCGAGGCGATCGCGGTGCCCGAGGGGCTGGAAGCAGCCCTGGGTGCTGCTTTGGGTGATGCGCTGGATTCCGCGCGCGACCCCCGCGCGCCCCGCCATTGGCGCGCCTTGCCGCCGCTGGCCGCGCCGCCGCAGCTTCCCGCCGGTGCCACGCCGCTGGCAGCGCTGGTGCAGGCGCCGCCGGAACTGGCCCGCGCCTTGTCGCAGGTGGGGCTGGTGGCGGGCGATGGCGCCGCGCTGCAAGCCGAACTCGCGCCCGGCCAGGCGCTGGTGGACCGCGCCGGGCGGCTATGGCGCTGGGACGGGCATACTTTGGCCGAGGCCGGCCCCAACCCTGGCTCGGCGCGGCTGCAACAAATGGCGCGGCTGCGCGCGGCCGAGGCACGGCTCGGGCAGGCCCGCGATGCCGCCGCCGCCGCCCGCGCCGCGCGCGATGCCGCCACCGCCCGCGATGCGGCCGCCATCACCGCCGAGGCCGATGCCCGCCGCGCCCGCGACGCGACGGAGAGCGTGGCCTCCGACACCCGCCGCCGCGCCGCCGACCTGACCGCGCGCGCAAGCGCCACCGAGGCGCGCGCCGCGGCACTGGCCCCGCAACTGGCCGAAGCCGCGCGTGAGAATGAAGCCGCCGAGACAGCGCTGGGCGCAGCGCAGCAGGCCATCGCGGCCCTGCCCGAACCCGCTGCCGCCCGGGCGCGGGCCGATGCCGCGCGCGAGGCCGCCCGCGCCGCCGAAGCCGCCGAGACCCGCACGCGCGAGGCCCGCCGCGCCGCCGATGCCGCACTCGATGAGGCGCGGCGCGAGACGAATGCGCTCACCGCCCGCGCCGCCGCCGCCGCCGCGCGGCTGGCGGCCGAATTGCGCGATGCCGAAGCGGCGCTGACTGAAGCGCGGGCGCATCGTGCCGCGCTGCCCGATCTCGCCGCCGCGCGCGATGCGGTGGAGACCGCGCGCCGCGCCCTGGCCGAAGCACGCGGTGCCGAGAACGCGGCACTGGGCGAACGCGCAGCCCTGCTGGCCGAACGTGACCGATTGAGCGAACGCCGCCGCGCCGCGCAGGCCGAACGCGCCGCATGGGCCACCCGCCGCACCGATGCCGCCGCGCGCCTGGCCGAACTGACCAGCCGCGCCGAGGCCGCCCGCGCCGAAGCCGCCCGCGCCGCCGAAGCGCCGGCCACCGCCGAGGCCGAACGCGCCGCCAGCGCCCGCCGCCTGGCCGAGGCCGAAACTGCCCATGCGGAAGCCGCCGCAGCACTCGCCGCCATGGAAGCCGCAGGGCGCGCCGCACAGGAGGCCCGCCGCCAGGCCGATGCCGCGCTGGCCAGCACGCGCGAAGGCGCGGTGCGCACCGAAGCGGCCATCGAGGCCGCGCGCACGGCGGGGCTTGGCGTGCTGGAACGCGCCGCCGAAAAGCTCGGCCCCGATGCCGCCCTGCCCGAGATCGCCGAAGTGCCCGATGACGCCGCGATCGAGCGCGCGCGCCGCAAGGTTGAGCGCCTGACGCGTGAGCGCGAGGAGATGGGCCCGGTCAATCTGCGCGCCGATATCGAACTGACCGAGGCCGAGGAGCGCATCGCCAATGTGGCGAGCGAACGCGAGGAGGTGGCGGCAGCGATTGCCAAGCTGCGCGGCACCATCGGCCACCTGAACCGCGATGCGCGCGAACGCCTGCGCGCTGTGTTCGACCAGGTGGATACGCAATTCCGCACGCTGTTCACGCGGCTGTTCGGCGGCGGGCGTGCTCACATTGCCTTGGTCGGCAGCGAGGACCCGCTGGAGGCAGGGCTCGAGATCTATGCCGAACCGCCGGGCAAGAAATTGTCGGCGCTGTCATTGCTGTCGGGCGGGGAACAGGCGCTGACGGCGCTTTCGCTCATCTTCGCCGTGTTCCGTTGCCAGCCCGCACCGGTCTGCGTGCTGGACGAGGTGGATGCGCCGCTGGACGACGCCAATGTGGAGCGCCTGTGCGACCTGCTGGACGCGATGGCCGAGGATGGGCGCACCCGCTTCCTGATCATCACCCACCACGCGCTGACCATGGCGCGCATGCACCGCCTCTATGGCGTGACCATGCAGGAGCGCGGCGTGTCGCGGCTGCTGTCGGTGGATTTGCAGGCCGCCGTGGCGCTGGTCGAGGATGCGGGCTGAGCCGGCGCGGTCGGTCGCAACACAAAGCCGTGATCGACGCGAAAGCGATGCCGTGCCGCGGCCTCACGGCGGCATGCTCGCCGGGTGACGAAACGCAAACCCGCGATTTCCCGCTTGCAGATCCCATAGGAAAAGGCGCAGCATAAATTCGATATCGAAAGGAACATCCCATGGCAGAGACACAGCGCCGCGACGTCTCAACCTCCGGCAAGATGCTGGGCCTGTCGATATTCGGCGGCATGGTCGCCTTCGTCATCATCGCCGAGAATCTGGGCATGGCCGAGGTGGTCAACCGCGCGCCGATGCTGCTGGCGGCGAGCCTCGCCTTGGCGATCGCGCTGCCGGTGGCCTTCTTCCGCCGATAGGCGCAGCTACGCGCCGGCGCGGCCAGGGCGGGATGCGAAGGCCGCCGCGTAGCCTGCCGGCGAAAACCCGATGAGGCGGCGGTCGCCGATATCCAGCACCGGCCGCTTGATCATTGCGGGCTGCGCCAGCATCAGCGCCATGGCGCGCGCTTCGTCCATGCCTTCGCGCTCGGCCTCCGGCAGTTTGCGGAAGGTGGTGCCGGCGCGGTTCAGCAGCGCCTGCCAGCCATGCTCGGCAAGCCAAGGGCGCAGCAGTTCCGCCGAGGCACCTTGCGCGCGGTAGTCGTGGAAGCCATGCGCGATGCCCGCCGCATCCAGCCAAGCGCGGGCCTTCTTCATGGTGTCGCAGTTCTTGATGCCGTGGATGGTGATCATGGCGCGCGCTTTACCACGGATCGGCTTGCTGGCACTCGCCGACGGGCGCAGCCTTGCCGGGCATTCCCAGGAGCCTGCCCATGCTGACCTGCCAGCGCGCCGAATTCGACATCCCGCGCGACGTCACCTACCTCAACGCTGCCTCATGGAGCCCGCTGCCGCGCGCGGTGCAGGAAGCAGGCGCGCGGGGCATTGCACTGAAGGCGCGGCCCTGGGGCATCACCGCCGAACACATGGCAGGCCAATTCGCCCGTGCCAGGGCCGCCGCGGCGCGGCTGATCAATGCGGAGCCCGCGGATGTGGCGCTGATCCCCTCCATCTCCTACGGCGTCGCGGTGGCCGGGCGCATCCTGCCGGTGCCCGCGGGCAGCCGCGTGCTGGTGCTGGGGGATGACCATTCCTCACCGGTGCTGGAATGGCTGCAACGCGCGCCCGAAAGTGGCTACAGCGTCGAGACGGTGGCGCGCCCGGCGGATGGCGACTGGACGGCGGCGATCCTGGCCGCGATCGGGCGGCCGGGGGCGGCGCCGCTGTCGCTGGTGTCCATCTCCTCCGTCCATTGGGCGGATGGCGGGCTGGTGGATCTGGCCGCCGTGGATGCCGCGCGGCGCCAGGCGGGTGCGATGCTGCTGGTCGATGCCACGCACCATGCCGGCGTGCTGCCGCTGGATGTGGCGGCACTCGACCCCGACATCCTGATCTTCCCCACCTATAAATGGGTGCTGGGGCCTTACGGGCGGGCCTTTCTGTACGTCGCGCCGCGCTGGCAGGGCGGCGTGCCGCTGGAGCAGACCGGCGCAGGCCGTCGGCGCGTATCGTCGGAGGCCACGCCGTATCTCGCGGATCTGGACTTCACCGACGGCGCCAAGCGCTTCGACATGGGCGAACGGGACCATCTGATCGGCCTGGAAATGGCAGCGGTCGGGATGGAGATGATGGCCGATTGGGGGTGTGAGGCGATTGCCGCGCGCCTGGGTTGGTTGAACGCGATGCTGCTGGAGGGCCTGGCCGGGAGCGGGGTGGAGGTGCCGGAAAAGCGCGCCCCGCATGTGCTGAGCCTGGGGTTTCCGGGCGGCATGCCGGCGGGCCTGGTCGAGGCGCTGGCGGCGGAGGGCGTGCATGTGGCGCCGCGGCTGGGGCGGCTGCGGGTCAGCCCGCATGTCTATAATGACGAGGCGGATGTGGCGGCGTTTTTGCGGGTGTTTCGGGGCTTGGTGTAACTGGGCGTCACGCGGTTCACGCCACGCACCTCATTGACCATCCGCCGCGCCGGCACGCGCTTCGAGAAACGCTTCGACCTCATCGATATCAGCGCAATATGGGTAATCCTTATCGCCGAGCAGGATCAGCATCGTGGCGGCATCGCGCAGCATGTAGCCGCCATGGGCGCGCACGCGGGGGTCGGTCTTGCCACCGATCATGAGATGGATGTTCAGCCGCGTGGCGACGCGGATCCGTGCGGCGGCTAACCGCTCACTCCCACTCGATCGTCCCCGGCGGCTTGCTGGTAATGTCATAGGTCACGCGGTTCACCCCCCGCACCTCATTGACGATCCGCCCCGCCACCCGCGTCAGGAACTCCATCGAGAACGGGTAGACATCCGCCGTCATCCCATCCGTGCTGGTCACCGCGCGCAGCGCGCAGGCCATGTCATAGGTGCGGCCATCGCCCATCACGCCCACGGTGCGCACCGGCAGCAGCACCGCGAATGCCTGCCAGATCGCGTCATACAGGCCGGCGGCCCTGATCTCCTCCAGGTAGATCGTGTCCACGCGCCGCAACAGATCGGCCTTCTCGCGCGTGATGTCGCCGGGGATGCGAATGGCCAGGCCAGGCCCCGGGAAGGGGTGGCGGCCCACAATCTCCTCGGGGATGCCGAGTTCGCGGCCCAAGGCACGCACCTCATCCTTGAACAGGTCGCGCAGCGGCTCCACCAGCTGCATGCGCATCCCCTCCGGCAGGCCGCCCACATTGTGGTGCGACTTGATGGTCACCGAAGGCCCGCCAGTGGCCGAGACACTCTCGATCACATCCGGGTACAGCGTGCCCTGGGCCAGGAAATCCGCCCCACCCAGCTTGGCTTGCTCCTCCTCGAACACCTCGATGAACAGCCGGCCGATGGTCTTGCGCTTGACCTCCGGGTCGGTGACGCCGGCCAGTGCGCCGAGGAAGGTCTCGGACGCATCGACATGCACCAGCTTGATGTTGAAGCGGTCGCGGAAGGTGGCCACCACCTGCTCGCTCTCATTGGCGCGCATCAGCCCGTGATCGACATAGATGCAGGTCAGCTGTTCGCCCACCGCCTCATGGATCAGCACCGCGGCCACCGAGGAATCAACGCCGCCGGACAGGCCGCACACCACCCGCCCCTGCCCCACCTGGGCGCGGATCTTGGCCACCGCCTCGGCCCGATAGGCGCCCATGGTCCAGTCGCCGGCGCAACCACACACGCCATGGGTGAAGTTGCGCAGAAGTGCCGCGCCATGCGGGGTGTGCACCACCTCGGGGTGGAACATGGTGCCGTAATAATGCCGCGCATCATCGGCGATGAGTGCGAAGGGCGCGCCCTCGCTCTTGGCCACCACGCGAAAGCCCTCCGGCAGCACGGTGATGCGGTCGCCATGGGACATCCACACCGTCTCGCGCGCGCCCTTGGCCCACACACCCTGGGTGATGGCGCATTCGCCCGTCACCTCGACCACGGCGCGGCCGAATTCGCGGGCATGCCCGCCTTCCACCGTGCCGCCCAGTTGGTGCGCCAGCGTCTGCTGGCCGTAACAAATCCCCATGATCGGCAGGCCCATACCGAACACCTCATCCGGCGCGCGGGGGCTTTGCCCCTCGGTCACGCTGGCCGGCCCGCCAGAGAAGATGATCCCGCGCGGCGCAAACGCCGCGATCCGCGCCGCATCGGCCCGGTTATAGGGCCAGACCTCGCAATACACCCCACTCTCCCGGACCCGGCGCGCGATCAGCTGCGTCACCTGGCTGCCGAAATCGAGGATCAGGATGCGGTCATGTCCAGCGGTCTTGGATTCCATGGGGGCTTTCAGCACGCCCGGGCGGCGCCGCACAACACCCCCTGTTGCGCAACCGTATCCTGTGGCGTGCAACCCGTGGGCATCGCTTCTATCTGGGGCGCGGCGGCACCGCGCTGATCATGCTGCTGCTCACCCTGGCCTCGCTGCCCTGGGCGCTGATCTTCTGGGGCTGGCCCGGGATGTTCGTGACCATCATCTGGGTGGTGATCGACGCGCTGCGCCTGCCGGGTATGGTGCAGCAGGCCAACAACAAGCTCATCGCCAGCCTGGCATGACGCATCGCCCGCGCCACGCGGCGCCCAAGGACGCCGCTTCCATCGCCGCGACCCATGTGGCCAGCCGCAGCCGCGCCTATGCCGGCATCCCGACCGTCGAGGCCACGCCGCTGCAGCGCACGCGTTTCTGGCAATCCGTGCTGGAAGCGCCGGACAGCCCCGCCTCGGCCGTCTTCGTGGTGGAGGATGCAGGGCTGGTGCTGGGCTTTGCCGCCTGCGGCCGGCAGCCTGATGCGGCCCTGGCCGCACAAGGCTTCCCGGGTGAGATGCAGGCCCTCTATGTGCTGCCAGACTACCATGGCCAGGGCATTGGCCGCGCGCTGCTGGGCGCCTGCGCGCGCCGGCTCCTGGCGCATGGCATGGCCGGCATGGCGCTGTGGGTGGTGCACGCCAATGCCGCGGCGCGATCCTTCTACCTCGACATGGGCGCGGCCGAGATCGGCAGCCGCGAAAGCGCCGACGGGCAGATGCAGGTGGCGGTGGGCTGGCGCAACATCGTGCCACTCGCCGCGCGCTAGACCGGTTTCACAGCAATCCTATGCGGTTCAACCGGTCTAGCTCTTTGCTTTGCCGCATTTTCCGAGTCGCTACGCGCGTCCGCTTCGCTTGAAAATGCTCTAGCCAGAGCGGGCTTCACCGCCTGCGGCGATGCCGCCGCAACGGATCCCGCTCTATCGCCGCTGCGCCTGGCGCGCGATCGACAGCACCGCCTGCCGCGCCACCGCATGGTCGGGCATGCCGGTGGATTTGGTCCGCCGCTCCGCCTCCAGCAGGGCAGCACCCAGCGATTCGAGCTGCGGCAGGCGCCACAGGTTCAGCGCGCGTTCCATCGCCGGTCGCGCGCGGAAAAACACCGGCGGGCGCAGAGCACCCAGCGCATCACCGGGCGAGGAGCCCTCGGCCACCGCGGTCGCGGCTTCATGCAGGCGCTGGCTGTGGCGGAGTGCGCCGCGCATCGCCTGCACCGGGTTGGCGCCATCGGCAAAGGCGGCGGCGAGCGCGCGATCGGCACCGGCCACATCGCCCGCGAAGGCCGCCGTCAGCGCCTCCTCCAGGCTCAGCGCATTGCCCTCCGCGACGCAGGCCAGCACGTCCTCGGCGCCCGCGCGGCCGCCGGGGCCGACGAAGAGCGCGAGCTTTTCCAATTCGCGCCGCATGCGCTGGCGGTCCTCGCCCTGGTGCTGCGCGAGCCATTCGATGGCCGCCGGTTCGGCGGTGATGCCAAGCTCTTCCAGAATGCGCTTGATGCTGGCCACCAGTTCCGCACCGCGCTCGCGGTAGCACTGGATGACGACGGCCTGGGGCGCGGCCTCCAGCGCCACGCGCAGCTTGGAACGCGCATTGAGCTCGCTGCCTTCCATGATGACCAGGCCCGGCCCCGGCCCGTCGCAGGCAGCCTTGGCGGCGGCGGTGAAGGCATCGGTCGCCTCGCGCACGCGCACCGCGTAGCGCCCGCCCAGCAGCGGGCGCGTCGCGGCCTCGGCGGCCAGCATGCCGGCATCCTTCACACCATCCTTGCCGATATCAATGACGGCAAGCTCATCGCCGCCGCTGACCAGCCTGGCCAGAGTGTCGGCGCGTTCGCGCGCCAGGCCCGCATCATCGCCGATCAGCAGCACCACCCGGCAATCGCCCGGTGCTGCCAGGAAAGCCGGGACGCGCCTGGCGTCAAGCTTGGCCACGGCGGCGGAATTCCAGCGCCAGGCGGCGGGTGATGTCGTCGGCCAGCGCTTCCATCAGGCGGCGCTCCATGGCGTCGCGCGAGACGTCGGCTGCGAAGAAACGCAGGTCGGGGATGTTGAAGGCGTCGGACTGGCGGGCGGCACCGCGCAGCAACTCGTCATCGCCCGCCACCAGCACGAAATCGGCCACCGCGGTGACGCGCAGGCGGGTGATGGCGCCGTCCTCGCGATAGCCTTGCAGGTCGGTGTTGTAGGTCAGGCCCACGCGCAGATCGTATCGCGATGTGGCACCATTCCCGAGCCGGTTTTCCAGCGCGCGGCGCAGCAGCTGGCCCGGCCGGTCGGGGATGTTCTGCACGCGCACGGCGGCCAACTCCGCCGGCAGGTCAGCCCCCTGCCCCGGCCCGTACAAGGGCCGGAAGCCGCAGGCGCCGAGCGCCAGCGGCAACAGCAGGGCTGCGCGCCTAGACAACGAAGTTCACGATCCGCCCGCGCACATGGATGCGCTTGCGGATCTCCTTGCCCTCGATGGCGCGCAGCACGTTGGTGTCGGCCAATGCGGCGGCAAAAACGGTGTCGTCGCTGGCATCCACCGCCACTTCGATGTTGGCGCGCAGCTTGCCATTGACCTGCACAGCCAGCGTCACGCTCTCAGCCGCCAGCAAGGCGGGGTCGGCCACCAGCCAGGGCAGTTCCGCGACCAGCTCGCCGCCCGGCTGCAGCGCCGACCACAGCTGTTCGGCCAGATGCGGCATCATCGGCGCGGACAGCCGCGTGATGGCCTCCAGCGCCTCGCGCTTCGCACCCGCGGCGTCGGGGGCCGCATCGGCGATGGCATTGGCGAATTCATGGATGCGCGCGACCGCGACGTTGAAGGCAAACGTCTCCAGCGCATGCGTGACGGCGGCGATCGCGCGATGCGTGGTCTGGCGCAGCTTGCGCGCGGCCGGCGTCTGCGGTGCGTCAGCCAGCGGGAGTGCGCCCATCACCAGGCGATACAACCGCTGCGTGAAGCGCGCGGAACCGGCCACGCCCGCCTCGGACCATTCCATGTCCCGCTCGGGCGGGTTGTCGGACAGGATGAACCAGCGCGCGGTATCGGCGCCGTAGCGGCCGATGATGGCACCCGGGTCCACCGTGTTGCGCTTGGATTTGGACATCGCCTCGACGCGGCCCACGGTCACCGCCTCGCCGGTGTCGCGGTGCACGGCCCCCGTGTCGCGCTTGTCCACCTCCTCCGGGTAGAGCCAGCGGCCATCGGCGCCCTTGTAGCTTTCGTGGGTGACCATGCCCTGGGTGAACAACCCCGAAAAAGGTTCGGCCAGCGCCAGGTGCCCCGCATCGCGCATCGCGCGCGTGAAGAAGCGCGAATACAGCAGATGCAGGATCGCGTGCTCGATGCCGCCGATATACTGGTCCACCGGCAGCCAGGCATCCACGGCCGCGCGCGTTACCGGCACATCGGCGCGCGGCGAGCAGAAGCGCGCGAAATACCAGGAACTGTCCACGAAGGTGTCGCAAGTATCGGTCTCGCGCCGCGCGGGCTTGGCGCATTTCGGGCAGGCGACGTGCTTCCAGGTCGGGTGGTGGTCCAGCGGATTGCCGGGGATGGAAAAATCCACATCCTGCGGCAGGCGCACCGGCAGTTCGGATTTCGGCACCGGCACCACGCCGCAATCATCGCAATGGATGACCGGGATGGGGCAGCCCCAATAGCGCTGGCGCGACAGGCCCCAGTCGCGCAGGCGCCAGTTCACGACGCCGCGGCCATGGCTGCCCGCTTCCAGCGCATCGATCACACGGCGCTTGGCGTCGGGCACGGACAGGCCGTTCAGAAAGTCGGAATTATACAGTGTGCCGTCGTCGGTGAAGGCAGTCTCGCCGATGGCTTGCGGCCCACTTGGCGGCTGCACCACAGGCAGCACCGACAGGTCGTATTTACGTGCGAAATCCAGGTCGCGCTGGTCATGCGCGGGGCAGCCGAAAATCGCACCCGTGCCGTATTCCATCAGCACGAAATTCGCGATCCAGACCGGATAGGTCTGGCCGTTGAAGGGGTGCTTGACGCGCAAGCCGGTGTCGAAGCCGCGCTTCTCGGCCTGTTCGATGACGGCCTCGGAGGTGCCCATGGCGCGGCATTCGGCGATGAACTCCGCGGCGCCGGGGCGGGTGCAGGCGGCGGCCAGCGGGTGTTCGGCGGCGACCGCCAGAAAGGACATGCCGAACAGCGTGTCCGGGCGCGTCGTAAACACTTCGCAGGCCTCGATCCCCGCGACCGATTCGGCCAGCGCGAAATTCACCCGCGCGCCCTCGCTGCGGCCGATCCAATTGGCCTGCATCAGCTTCACGCGCTCAGGCCAACGGTCCAGCCCGCCCAGCGCCTCCAGCAGATCCGGCGCATACTTCGTGATGGTGCAGAACCACTGGCTCAGCAGCTTCTTCTCGACCGGCGCGCCAGAGCGCCAGCCGCGGCCGTCGATCACCTGCTCATTGGCCAGCACCGTGCCATCCACCGGGTCCCAGTTGACCCAGGCTTGCTTGCGCTCCAACAGGCCGGCTTCCAGCATGTCGATCAGCAGCGCCTGTTGCTGGCCGTAATACTCCGCGTCGCAGGTGGCGAATTCGCGCGACCAGTCGAGCGAAAGGCCCATGCGCTGCAACTCGGCGCGCATGTTCGCGATGTTGTTGTAGGTCCACTCGCCTGGGTGAATGCCACGCTCGCGCGCCGCGTTTTCAGCGGGCAGGCCGAAGGCGTCCCAGCCCATCGGGTGCATCACCAGATGCCCAGTGGCACGCTTGTAACGCGCCACCACATCACCCAGCGTATAGTTGCGCACATGGCCCATATGGATCTTTCCGGAGGGGTAGGGAAACATCTCGAGCACATAGTACTTGCGCGCACCGCTGGGCGGCACATCTGGGGCGGCAAAGCAGGCTCGGTCTTTCCAGGCCTGCTGCCAGCGCGGCTCAGCCTCGGCAAAGTCGAAGCGGGCGGGTTCGGCGTTCACATCCATGACGCGGGGATTAGAACAGTTTGACGTCTTGTGCCATGCACCAGCCACCAGGCTTCGAATGATCAAGCGCCTCCTGGCCCTGCTCCTGCTCGCCATGCCCGCCGCAGCACAGGCGCCCGATGCCGCCTATCGCGCCGCCTTCTCGGCCGAGACGCTGGGCCGGCCGCTGCCGGGGCCTTCGGTCACCAATGGCTTCACCATGCTCTATCGGGGCACCTGGCCGCATGCCGCATTCGCGGTCGCGCAGGATGCTGATGGCCGTGGCGCCTGGGGCATCGCCAGCGGCCATTCCTCGCCTGCGGCAGCGCGCGCCGAAGCCATGCGCCTGTGCACCGACAGCGCCAGGAATGCCCGCACCGGCCCGCTGCGCGCCGAATGCCGGATCGTCGCACTTGATGGCGCGGTGGAAGGCCATGCCCCCATCCCGCTGCGCATGACAACCATCGGCCCCTTCCGCGCGAGCCCACTGCACTACCACTCAGGCCCCGAACGCGCCGCCGGCGTGGTGGTCTGGGCGCATGGCTATGGCGGGCCGGACCGTGACCTGCGCGGCCTGCCGGTGCCGGGCTTCATCTCGGCGCTGAACAATGCCGGCTGGGATGTGCTGCGCTTCGACCGCCACCCCGGCGATGACGCGCTGCACCACGCCCTGCCACGGCTGATGCAGGGCCTGCCGCTGCTGCGCGACTATCGCCAGGTGGTGCTGGCCGGGCAGAGCCGCGGCGGCTGGCAGGCGCTGCTGGCAGCGACCCTGCGGCCTGATCTGGTCGATGGCATCATGGCCACGGCACCGGCGGCGCATGGCGAGGTCGAGGAGGATCGCGGCGCGCTCGCCATGGAGGATTTCCGCCGCCACATCGCGGCCCTGCCGCGCGACCGCCCGCGCGTCATGATGACCTTCTTCGAAGGCGATGAGTTCGACCCGAGCCCCGCCGCGCGGGCCGCCGCATTGGCCGGGCTGCAGCGCAGCGCACCGACGCTGGCGCTGCATCCGCGCGGGCCGGCGCGCGGCCATAATGGCGGCACGGATTGGCGCTTCACGCGCGATTTCGCAGCCTGCCTGTTGACCTTCTTCAACGGCCCTTCCATCGCCGCACCGCGCGGTGTCCGGCGCGAGGGCTGCGGCGGCGGCTGACCGCGTGCGGTGATCCCGCATCTCCCCGGGCGGGCGGAACGCGGTCGCAGCCTGACGCGGGGTCAGGCCATCAAGGCGGCAGTATAAACTATTCGTGCGCTCCAACACGCGGTAACAGCCGCGTGATGAGCCTGACCAACCTTCCGCATCGCGGTCCGCAGCCCATGTCCTCGCTGGAACGCTCCTGGCGCATGCTGCGCCTGGGCTACAACCTGCTCCGCCGCCGGCATGTGCAGCGCGATGTCTATGCGCTGATCTATGGCGCGCCCACGGTGCGGGATCTGCGCTTCATGAACTGGGGCCATTGGCCCTTGCCGGCCGATTTCATCCACCACCCCGCCTGGGCGGCCGAGGCCTCGCAGGCCGCCATGTACCACCTGGTGCTGGCCGAAGGTGCTGCTTTGCTGGGCCAGCAACCCGGGCGCCTGCTGGAGGTGGCCTGCGGCCGCGCGGGCGGCGCGCGCTACGCCCATGCCCTGCTCCCCGATACCCGGCTGACATTGCTGGATCTGCAGCCCGACGCCGTGCTCGCCGCGCGTGAAGTGACCGACCCCGCGCGCGCCGAGCACCTGGTCGCCATGGGCGAACATCTGCCCTTCGCGCCCGACAGCTTCGACATGGTGATCACCGTCGAGGCGCTGATGAATCTCGGCCGCCGCGCCTTCATGGCCGAATGCTCCAAGGTGCTGCGGCCGGGCGGCGTGCTCTCGGTATGCGGCTTCCATGACTGCCCGGGCAAGGAATTGGCCCCGCACCTGATCGGCGATGCCGCCGTCTCAGGCCTGCAATTCCATGACTGCCGGGACATCACGCCGGCGGTGCTGGAAGCCTGCCAGCGCGACCAGGAGCGGCGGGAGGATGCACTGCGCCGCGGCTCGCGCCTGGGCTTCGGCTTCATGCGCAATTTCGCAGCCCTGCCGGACACGCCCAATTACCGCCTCTTCGCCGAACGCAAGCGCTGCTACTTCCTGGCCCGCTTCACCCGCCCGGTGTGACCGCCCGGACGGGTCAGCCCCTGAGCCGCTCCTTGATGATCCGGCGCAGCAGCTTGCCGGCTTCGCTGCGCGGCAGTTCAGCCACCACATCCACCCGCACCGGCAGCTTGGGGCCGGACAGCAATGGCCGCGCATGCGCCAGCAAGGCCGCCGCATCGACCGCCGCACCCGCGCGCGGCACCACCAGCGCCACCGGGCGCTCGCCGAATTCGGCATCGGCCACACCCACCACGGCCACATCGACCACATCCGGATGTGTGGCGAGCGCGGCCTCGATCTCCGCCGGATAGAGGTTGACCCCGCCCGACAGGATCAGATCCGCGCGCCTGTCCGACAGGTACAGGAAGCCTTCCTCATCCAGATGGCCGAGGTCATGCAGCGTGGCCCAGCCCTGGGCGTTGTAGGCCTCGGCGGTCTTGGCGGGGTCGTTGTGATAGGCGAAGCGCGCACCGCCTTCGAACCAGATGCGCCCCACTTCGCCCGGCGGCAGGGCGGCGCCGTCATCATCGAGGATATGCACGCGGCCATAGGCGGGGCGGCCCACACTGCCAGGCTTGCGCAGCCAATCCGCACTGTCGATGAAGCAGGTGCCGATGCCCTCGCTGCCGGCGTAGTATTCGCGGATGATCGGGCCCCACCAGTCGATCATCGCGCGCTTGACCGGGATGGGGCACGGCGCGGCCGCATGGATGGCGCAACGGTGGCTCGACAGGTCATGCGCCGCGCGGGTCTCGGCGGGCAAGGCCAGCAGCCGCACGAACATGGTGGGCACCCATTGGCTGTGGGTGATGCGGTGCTTCTCGATCAGCGCCAGGCACTGAACAGCATCGAATTTGCGCGTGATGACCGCGGTGCCGCCACCATCGATCGTGCGCTGCACATAGCGGTTGGGTGCGGCGTGATAGAGCGGCGCGGGCGAGAGATAGACCGTGCTCTCGTCGAAGCCGTAGAAATCCTTCCAGGTCATGTCGAATTCCGACGCGTGCCGGTTTTCCCACGCAATCAACGGCCGGGGTTCCTGCCATGGCCGCCATGGCATCGGGCACCGAGACGCGCGGCGGCTCGGCCGGCAGTTCCGCCGCCAAGGCATCCAGCTTCGGGGCATGCACCAAAAGCTTCGCCCCGCTGTCGCGCAACACATGCGCGACCTCACTCGCGCGCAGATGGATCGACAGCGGCGTGACCATCAGCCCCGCGCGCTTGGCGCCATAGGTCAGGATGAGAAAGGCCGGCTCGTTCTCCAGCAGCAGCGCCAAACCATCACCTGGCTCCAGCCCCGCCGCGATGAACCAACGCGCCGCCGCATCGGCCAGCGAATCCAGCGCGGCGAAGGACAGGACCTCGCCCGTATCGGCGAAGATCGCGGCCGGCTTGGCAGGCTGGCGCAAGGCATGACGATGCAGGTGCGGCACTGGACTGGTCTCCCTAGGGGAGGGTGGCGCGGAGGACCCTGGGGAGGGACGCCGTCCCTCCCCAGACCTTCATCGCCTTCGGCGCTTCAGCCTGCCAAAGGCCGAAAGGCCCTTGGAACCCATGAGTCTTCGGTCTGGTTGGGGAGGGGGCA
>JAPLOK010000118.1 GCA_026400775.1 Alphaproteobacteria bacterium
CCATGACGTCCTGGAAGTCGGACTGAACGCGGGCCAGTTCGCGCTTGACCACGACGCGCTGGCCCCATCCGGCGTAGAGGGTCTCGTTCACCCAGGAATCAGCCGCCATTGGCGGTCTCCGTCATAACAAAGGGCAGGGCCATGCAGCCCTGCCCCCGGTAGGTCAAGCGTCCGAACGATGTCAGACGATCACGCCGCGGCGCTGTTCGTTGAGCTGCACGCGTTCCGGCAGGAAGCCGGTCTTGAGGTGCGGGATGGCCTTGTACGGATCGCAGGCGCCGCAGACGAAGATGTCGAGCGCCGCGAAGTTCTTCTCCGGCCAAGTGTGGATGGAGACATGGCTTTCCGCCAGCACCAGCACGCCCGACACGCCGCCATTGGGCGAGAAGTGGTGGAAATGCCCATGCAGGATGGTGGCACCCGGGGCGATCGCCGCATCGCGCAGCACCGCATCGATATGCGCCGGGTCATCCAGGTTCGTGGCGCCCCAGAGATCAATGATGAGGTGCGTGCCGGCAAAGCGGATGCCGTCGCGCTGGACGAAATAGTCCTTCGCCTCGTCATGGGTGGAAGTGTGGGTCTTGCTCGGCAGATCCGAGACCATCCCCAGTGGCAGAGCGTCCATCGCGAACACCTTTCCGACCAGAAGACGACCTTGCTTCGGCTGTGCGGCGGAGGTGCCGTCGGTTCGATTGGGGTCAGTGGACGAGGCGTATGGGGCAAGCCGCGCGCGGGTGCAAGTGAAAATCGCACCTAAATCCAAAATACTTCCTGAGGACCCCCGGGGGGCGCAAGCGGGTCAGCGCGTGGGCGCGGTGGCTGTCCGCAAGCTGTCCAGTCTGGCGGGCATGGTCCGGAAGAGTTCCAGTTCGTTCTGGATGCGCGGCAGGTCCGCCAGGCCGCGCACCGGATCGGTGGTCAGCAGGCGGAAGGGGGCTTCGGCGGGGCTGCCGGTCAGCAGCGGCGCGTGGGCCAGGCGGGCGCGCGCCAGGCCGGGATTGTCCCCGGCTAGCGCCAGCAGCGCCGCGTGCCGTACGACACTGCGCGCCAAGGGCCCTTGCACCGGGCCGGCATGCCCAGCCAATTCGCGCCGCAGGAAGCGGCCCAGGGCAGCGGCTGCGCCGGCAAAGTCGCGCGCTTCGGCCAAATGCTCGGCAAGCGCCTCCTCCCCAGCGGGGCCGAGCGCTGCCAGTGCCGCGGCGCCACCGCCCTGGCTCTGGGCCTCGGCGCGGGCGGCCAGGACGTTGCGCTCGCGCTGCAACTCGGCGGGCAGGTCGGGTGCGTGGGTGTCGGCCAGGCTGCGCAAGGCGCCTGCGGCATCGCGCTCGGCCAGGCGCATGCTGGCCAGGCGGGTGCCCAGCGCAGCCCGGCGCGCGGGCGAGCCTGCCCGGTTGATGGCCTGGCGCATCACCAGGGCGGCACGGTCGGTCAGGTCCAGCGCGGCCAGCCGTTCGGCGAGCAGCGTCGCGGCTTCATCGCCGGCGGCGCCTTCGGGCATCAACTCGGGATGTGCGTCATGCATGGTCACGGCGCCCAGCGCGGTGCTCTGGCGCAGGGATTCGACGAAGGCACTGCGCATTTCTGCGCGCAGCTCGGCTTCGGCTTCCGGGTGCAGGGCTGCGGTTTCCTGCAGCAGCTCCAGGGCGCCATGGGCGTCACCGCCATCGCGGCGCAGGGCGGCGATGCGCCGCCGCGCCGGCAATTCATCCCCTTCCTGGCGCCAGGCATAAAGCGAGCGTTCCAGGCGGCGTGAGGCTTCCAGCGCGTCGATCTCGCCGCGCGCCAGGCGCAGTTCGGCGGCGCGGCGCATGGCCTCGGCGCGCATGCGGCGATCGCGGCCGGAGATCAGCATGTCATAGCCGTCGAGCGCGGCCGCGGCTTCGCCGCGCTGCTCGGCCAACATGGCCCGCGCCAATTCGGTGCCGGGCAGGTCGGCGGGCGCATGGCGCAGCAATTCTGTGCCGGCATCAGCCTGGCGCGCGCGGGCCAGCTGCTCGGCCGCGCGCGGCAGAATCCGGCGCAGGATACTGGGCGGATATTGCGTCAGGAGCGCCGCTCCGGCGGCCAGCAGCGGCGCTGCGGCCGCGCCATCACCCTGTTCGGCCAGCAGCAGCCCGCGCCACAGCGCGGCCTCGGCCGAGGGTGGATCGCCGGCCAGGGTTTGCGCCTCCTCCGGCCGACCGGCCAGCAGCGCGGCGACACCGGCCAGCCAACGCGCGGTGGGGTTGGCGGCGGTGACCGGGTCTTCGGCCAGCGCCAGGCGTATCATCGCCTGCGCCTCCTGCGGCTGGCCCAGCGCCAGCAGGGTCTCGGTGGCGGCGATGCGCTGCGGCCCGCGCGTCAGCGGCGGTGCCTGCGCGATGCCCGCCTGCTGCGAGCGCAGCCGCGTGGACAGCTCGCCAAGCGTGCCAGCCGGGAAATCGAAGCTGCGGCTGAGCGCGACAGCCGGCGGCGCCGGAGCCGCCGCGCCCGCGCCCAAGGCGAGCCGCGACTGGCCTTCGGCCTGCACGGTGAAGCGGTCCTGCCCGGCGCGCATCGAGACACTGTCCGACCGTGCGACCAGCGCCAGGCCCAGCGACGTGTCCAGCAGCGTCAGATCCACCAGGCGGCGCGGCATGGCCACATGCCCGCCCTCCCCGCGCAACGTGCCGATCAGCAGCGGCAGGCCGGAGGAGGGGTCCTGCAGGTTCAGCACCCGATGCGCGCCGACAACCGGAAGCAACAGGGTGGCCGCCGTGCCGCTCTCGACCACAGGCTGGATCGCAGCGCTGGCGGGTGCTGAACCGCGCGCCAGCACCCAGCGCGTGCCGGAACGGCGCAGATGCCAGGGACCTTCGCCTTCATGGGTCAGCAGCGTGCCGCCAGGGATGGCTTGCAGGCGCCAACCCATCTCGAGCACGACATCGGTCGCGGCGCTGGGTGCGGCATCCAGCGCCAGCATCCAGACGTCGCCACGCTGCAGCAGCGCGGCGCCGGAATCGGGCGGGAATGGCAGCAGCACCTCGCGCCGCGGTTCGGGACGGGGTGGCGCGGCCGCGGGGGGCTCGGCGGGACGTGGTGCCTCTGCCAGGTTTGCCGGCGGCTCGGGGTTGGGCGCCGCGCGCGCCACGGGTGCTTCGGCGGCGCGCTGCGGCTCGCGGCGGGGGCTGGCGGGTTCTGGCGCGGATGGGCGCGGGGCTGGCGCGGCGACCGGCGGCGATGCGGCAGCAGGGGCTGGCCTGGCCGGCTCGTTCCGTCTGCTGGCGGGTTCGGGCGTGGCCGTGGCCGTGGGCTGGGTCTGTGCCGCATCGGCTGGCGGGTCCAGCACATCCAGCGCGACGCGGTTGCCGATGCGGAAATGGCGGATGGTGGCACCTGGCCGCACGCGCACATCGACACCGCCAGGCACGGCCTGCGCGCCCAGAACGTTGCGTGGCATGCGACGCAGCGCATCAAGCACGAAATCGGCCGGCGCCTCGAAGCGCAGCGCCACGGTCTCGCCCTGCTGCTGTACGTTGTAGCGCGGTGGCGCCTGCCAATCAAAGACGACGCGGCCGTAATTGGCATGGTCACCGCCGCGCAGGCTCACGCGTTCCTGCGTCCCCGCCATGGCGGGGATGCAGGTCAGCATGCACAACAGGGCGAACAGCGCGCGCATCAATCGAAGCTGGCCAGCAGGCTGTCGATTTCGGCCTGGGAC
>JAPLOK010000320.1 GCA_026400775.1 Alphaproteobacteria bacterium
GGAACTGGCCTGGCCCACCGATTCCGTCGCGCTGAAGACGCGCTACAAGGAATTGGCCAAGCGCTACCACCCCGATGCGAATGGCGGCGATCGCAGCGCCGAGGACCGCCTGAAGGACATTAACCGCGCCTATTCCCTGCTGCGCAGCAGGCTTGCGCAGACACAGGCTTCCGCGCGCGCCTGAGGGCGCTTAGAACAACACATCCTTTGCAACGGACGAGAGCATGACCGCCGACATCAAGCCCACCAGCGCCATCAACCTGCCGGACACGACGGTGAACGCGCGCGAGGTTTTCGGCGTCGATGTGGACATGCAGGTGCCGGCCTATTCGGTGCGCACCGAACACGTGCCGGAGCTGGACCCGACCTACCAGTTCGACCGTGAGACCACCTTGGCCATCTGCGCGGGCTTCGCGTTCAACCGCCGTGTGATGGTCCAGGGCTATCACGGCACGGGCAAGTCCACGCATATCGAGCAGGTGGCGGCGCGGCTGAACTGGCCCTGCATCCGCGTGAACCTGGACAGCCACATCTCGCGCATCGACCTGATCGGCAAGGACGCGATCGTGCTGAAGGATGGCAAGCAGGTCACGGAATTCCGCGAAGGCATTCTGCCCTGGGCGCTGCAGCACCCCTGCGCGTTGGTGTTCGACGAATATGACGCGGGCCGGCCGGATGTGATGTTCGTGATCCAGCGCGTGCTGGAAGTGGAAGGCAAGCTCACCCTGCTCGACCAGAACAAGGTGATCCGCCCGCACCCGATGTTCCGCCTGTTCTCGACCGCGAACACGGTGGGCCTGGGCGACACAACCGGGCTCTATCATGGCACGCAGCAGATCAACCAGGGCCAGATGGACCGCTGGAACATCGTCACCACACTGAACTACCTGCCGCATGGGCAGGAGGTGGCGATCGTGCTGGCCAAGCTCGGCCAGGAAGGCGATGCGGCGATGAAAAAGCAGGTGCAGGCCATGGTGGCACTGGCCGATCTGACGCGCGCGGGCTTCATCGCGGGCGATATCTCCACCGTGATGTCACCGCGCACCGTCATCACCTGGGCGGATAATGCGCGCATCTTCGGCGATATCGGCTTCGCCTTCCGCGTCACCTTCCTGAACAAGTGCGACGAGGCCGAGCGCGGCGTGGTGGCGGAGTATTACCAGCGCTGCTTCAACGAGGAAGTCTCCACCGGGACGATGCTGCGGAAGGCCGGCTGAGCACGGCATGTCCAAGCAGGACCTGACCCGCCAGGAGGAATTCAAGCGCGCCACCGCTGGCGCGCTGCGCGCCATCGCGCAGACCGATGAGGTGCAGGTCGCCTTCCAGCCTGGCCCCGCGGGCCTGTCCGGCAAGCGCGCGCGCCTGCCTTTGCCCTCGCGCTCCCTGCCGCCGGCTGAAATGGCGCGGCTTCGCGGCGCGGCCGATGCCCTGGCGCTGAAGCTGCGCCACCATAACGAAGCCACCCACGCCGCGCGCATGCCCAGCCGCAAGGAAGCGCGCGAGGTCTATGACGCGCTGGAGGATGTGCGCGTGCAGCATATCGGCGCCGAGCACATGGCCGGCGTGCGGCATAATCTCGGCGTGCGGCTGAACGATGAATGCGAAGCCGAAGGCTTCGACCGCATGACGCGCAAGGACCAGCTGCCGCTGCACGCGGCACTCTCCCTGCTGCTGCGCGAGCGTGTGACCGGTGAGGCCCCACCGCCCGCCGCCACGCGCATCCTGGACATGTGGCGCGGCGCGCTGGACGAGAAGGCCGAGGCCGCGATGGCCGAGCTGACCGCCGCCACCGAGGACCAGGACGCCTTCGCCCGCGCCGCGCGCAAGCTGCTGACCGCGCTGGACCTCGCCGAGGCCGAGCTCGATTCCGAAGCCAACCAGGATGATGAGGGCGAGGAAGGCGGCGACGACCAGTCGCAGGAAGAC
>JAPLOK010000158.1 GCA_026400775.1 Alphaproteobacteria bacterium
GGCATCGCTGGACGCAGCGCCCGGCACGGCGATCGAGGTGGTGGGCCTGGACATCTGCCGCCCCGCCTTGGCCAGTGCCGAGCAGGGGCGCATCGGCCCGCATCTGGGCGCGCCGCTGGGCTCGGTGCCGGCGCGCTATCTGCCGTGGCTCGCAGGGCCTGGGGGTGCGCCGCGCCCGCATGCGGCGCTGCGCCGCGCCGCGCGGTTCCGCCGCGCCACGCTGCTGGCGCCGCCGGATGAGCTGGGCGGTTTCGATGTCATCCTGTGCCGGAACGTGCTGATTTACATGACCGACGCGGCGCGCGCGCGCGTGGTGGATGCGCTGTCGTGGCATTTGCGCCCCGGCGGCGTCCTGGGCCTGGGCCCCACCGACGACACGCCCGCGGCACCCTTCGCGCGCCTGGGGGAGGGCCTGTACCGCCATGGCTGAGCGCCTGTTCCGCCCGCCGGTGCTGCGCCGCCTGCCCGATGGCTGGATGGGCTACCATGATGGCCAGGCTTGGCCGGTGCGCGACCCCGGGGGCGCCGCTGATGTCCTGGGCGCCACCTGGTTCTTCACCGGAGAGGCTTTGCTCGTCGAACCACCCGAGGGCGAGTTCTGCGCCCTGCCTGCGCGCCCAGCGCCGCCGCCTTTGCCTTCGCTGCCCATGCCGTATCGCGCGGCCGCCGCGCCCGTTCTGCCGGGCATGCGGCTTGGCGCGCATGTCGTGCCGCGCGCGGCATTGTGGCGCCTGGTGCCGATGCCCGGCGTCACGCCGCTGCCCTTCGCGCCGCCAGGCGTGATGGGGATGGGGGTGTCCCAGGGCTTCGCAGCGCTGGTGCTGGATGGCGCCGCGGATGCGCCGCTGCTGGCGCTGCTGTCGGTGCAGGGCCGCATGGTCGGGCTGCCCTGCGTGGATGCGCGCCCGGATGCCGATGCCGGCACGCTGGACATCATGCCCGCCGCCGCGCTGGCGCTGGCCCCGCCGCTGCCCGAGGCGCGCCCCGCACCGCCGGCGCCCGAAACCGCCTTGGTGCTGGCCGATGCCGGCGGCATCACCTTCGCGCTGCCGGCACTGGCGATCGACGCCGTGCTCCCGCCCATGCTGCCCGCGCTGCCGCCCGGCGGTGCCGGCGGGCGCATCCGCGGCGTGGTGTCGCATCGCGGCCAGGTGCTGCCTGTGGTCGATGGCGGCCAGGCGCTGGGCGGCCGGCCGGCGCTGGGCTTCGAACCTGTGCCGCTGCTGCGCCTGGGCGGGGTGGCGGTAGCGGTGGCGGTGGTGCGCGGCCTGCGTCGCGTCCCCGAAGCTGCGCTGACCGCGCCTGGCGCCGGCCCCGTCATTGCCACTGCCTGGCCCGATGGTGCGGCGGTGCCGGTGCTGGACCCGGCATTCCTGGCGCGGCTTTCATGAGCAGCCTGTCGGTCCTGGTGGTGGACGACAGCGCCTTCATGCGCCTGGCCTTGCGCCGGATCATCGAGGCCGATGGCGATCTGCGCGTGGTGGGGGAGGCCGCGAACGGCGCTGCCGCGCTGGAACAGGTGCAGCGACTGACGCCCGATGTCGTGGCCATGGACATCGAAATGCCCGGCATGGACGGGCTGGAGGCGACGCGGCGCATCATGGCTGGCCGGCTGCCGCCGGCGATCGTCATGGTCAGCCACCACACCACCGAGGGTTCCGCCATGGCGCTGGCCGCGATGCAGGCCGGCGCCGCCGACTGGGTGTGCAAGGACAGCGATCTGGGTGGGCTGGATTTTGGCCATCTCGACCGCGAATTGCCGGCGCGGCTGCGGCATTGGGGCCATGTGCATCGCGCAGCGCGCCCCCCCCTGCTGCCGATCGCGCCGGTGCTGGAGGCACGACAGGATGCCGGCGCGCCGGAGGTGGTGGTGGTCGGTGCCTCCACCGGCGGGCCAGAGGCTCTGGCCGCGCTGCTGAGCGCGGCGGGGCCGCTGCGTGTGCCGCTGGTGGTGGCACAGCACATGCCCGCGCGCATGGCGGCCGACCTGGCCCGCGCGCTGGCGCTGCGCAGCGGCGGTGACGTGGTGGTGGCCGAGCAGGGCGCGCCGCTGCGCCCCGGCGTCGCGCATGTGATCCCGGGCGAGCGGGATGGCGCGCTGCTGCGCACCCCGGATGGGTTTTCGCTGCGCCTCGCGCCCCATGCGCACCCGGCGCATCCTTCGGTCGATGTGCTGTTCTCCTCGGTGGCGATGGCCGCGCGCGGGGCGGTGGGCGTGGTGCTGACCGGCATGGGCCAGGATGGCACGCAAGGCGCGCTGGCCATGGCCAGGCGCGGCTTTTCATTGCTGGCGCAATCGCCGGAAAGCTGCGTGGTGCCGGGCATGCCAGGGGCGGTGCTGGCGGCGGTGCCGGGGGTGGAGAGCGCGGACCCGGCGGCCTTGGGGGCGATGTTGCGGGGGTTGGTGGAGTAGCGCATCCATCCGCGCTGCCGGCGCGTATTCCCGCCATGCTGCCCCACCTCATCCGCCTCGCCGCCATCACCCCGATCACCGCGGGCCTCGCCGGCGCAGTCACCGGCACGGGCTTCCTGTCCGAGGCGGCAGGCCCCGCCACCAGCAGCCATCTGCGCTATCTGTCCGGCCTGCTGCTGGGCCTGGGGCTGACCGCGCTGTAGTGCGCGCAGGCTCTGCCGCAGCGGCGCGGCGTGTTCAGCCTGGTCTGCGCCGTGGTGGTGCTGGGCGGCGCCGCGCGCGCAATGGGTTGGGTGGTCGATGGCGCGCCGCCCTGGCCGCATCGCCTGGCCCTGCTGATGGAACTGGGCGTGGTGCCGGGCGTGTGGTGGGCTTCCCGCCGCTGAACCCCGGATACGCCCCCTGGCGCCACGCCCCCGCCCGCGTGCATGCTGCGTGTGATGGATGCCGAACTTCTCGCCGCCTTCCTGCCCGAATGGCAGACCGCCTGCGCCGCGCTGGCCGCCGGTGACGCGCGCGCGGCCGCCACGCTGCGCGCCCTGGCCGAAGCGCCCGGCGCCGAGGCCCTGCTGCCACTGATCGACACCACGCCGCCCGAAACACTCGCCACGCTCGCCGAATTCATCCTGCGCGGCGCTCCGCCGCCGGCATCGGTGCTGGTGGTCGATGACAGCCCGACCATGCGCCGCATCATCCGCAAAATCATCGCCGCCGATGACGCCTTCACTTTGGCCGGCGAGGCCGAGGACGGCGAAGCCGCACTCACCGCCATGGCCGCGCTGCAACCCGCGCTGACATTGCTGGATATCGAGATGCCGAAGCTCGACGGCCTGGGCGTGCTGCGCCGCTGGGCGCTGACCGGGCCGGGTGAGGTGGTGGTGGTCTCCTCCGCCGCGCAACCGGGCAGCGAGGTGGCATTGACCGCGCTGCGCCTGGGCGCGGCGGGCGTGGTGGCCAAGCCCTCGGGCGCGCTCAGCCTCGACATGGCCGAACGCCGCGGCCATGCCGTGTTGCAGGCCGCGCGCCTGGCGCTGGGGATGTCCCATGCTGGATGACGCGCTGCGTGCCGAATTCGCCTCCGAGGAACATCTCGACGCGATCGAACGAGCGCTGACGCATGGCGTGGCCGACCGCGCCGGCATCGATGCGCTGTTCCGCGCCTTCCACAGCCTGAAGGGCATGTCGGATGCGGTGGGTGCGGCGGGCATGAAGGCGCTGGCGCATCGCGCGGAGGATGCGCTGGGCGCCGCTCGCCAAGGCAAGCTGGACCTGGCCGCGGCGGCCCCGGCGCTGCTGGCCGCGGGCGATGCGCTGCGTGCGGCGCGCGCCGCGCTGCTGGATCATGCGCAGGACCTGCCGGCGCCGCCCGATGTGCTGGCAGGTTTGGCCAGGCTGCTCGCAGCGCCCGCGCCGGTCAGCGCAACGCCCCCCGCGCCAGCCGCCGCTGCCGGCGATCCGCTGAAGGCCACGCTGCTGTCGCTGCTGCGCGAGATGGCGCCCGATATCGCGCGCGGCCGCGCCCAGCCGGAACTGGCCGCCGCCGCGCGCGAGATCGGCCTGCATCGCCTGGCCGCGCTGTTGGATGCGCCGCTGGATGCCGCGGCGCTGGGCCGGCTGTCGCGCATGCAGGCGCTGCTGGCCGAACAGGCCGGCGAGCCCGCGCCGCCCGGCATTGCGCGCGATGCCGCGGCCGCCTGCTTTGCTCTTGCCGCCACACCGCATGACCACCGCGCCGCGCGCGACGCCGCCGATGCGCAGACCGACCCCCAGGCCGAAGCCGCGCTGCGGCAATGGCAGGACCTGGCCTTCCGCAGTGGCGACCCGGATGCACAGGCGCGGCTGCACGCCGCCCTGCCCGCCTGGCGCACCGCGCTGGAGACCGGCGCCTGGCCGGAACAGGCCACGCCAGCCCAGCAGGATGCACGGCTGCCCGCGGATTTCGCGGCAAGCCTCTCGGCCGATGCCACGCGCCGCGCGCTGGCCGCGCTGGAAGCCGGCCAGGCCCTGTTCCGTGTGCGCGCGCAGACCGGCGGCGCGCCGGAGGATGAAGCCGCGCTGGAATTCTGGCTGCGCGGCGCGGGCGAGGTGCTGGGCAGCATTCCCATTCCCGCTACCGCGCAGCTTGACCTGCTGCTGGCCAGTGCTGCGCCGCTGGAGGGCCTGCGCGCCGCGCTGAAGGTGGCCGACCCGGACCAGCGGCATGTCGTCGCGCTGTCGCCGGCGATGGCGGATATCCAGGCCGGACCGGCTTCGGCCATCGTGCCGTCGCTGCGCGTTCGGCAGGATGTGGTGGACAATATCCTGGCACTCGCCGCCGAAGTGCGCGCGGCGGCCGCCGCCATGTCAGAGGCGCTGCGCGACCCGGCCGGGGCCAGTGCCGTCGCCTCGTTGCAAGGGATGGAGCATCGGCTGTCAGGTGCGCTGGCGCGGCAGGTCGGCGCGGCCAGCGCGCAGTTGAACGGATTGCGCAATCGTGTGGCGCGGGTGGATGCGCGGCTGGCCTTGTCGATGCGGCAGTTTGACGAAGCCATTCTGGAGTTGCGCGTGGTGCCGGTGGCCAGCCTGTTCCAGCGCCTGCCGCGTGCGGTGCGCAGCGTGGCCGAAGCGGCGGGCAAGCCGGTTCGTTTGGAACTTGATGGCGAGGATGTGCGCATCGATCGCAGCCTGATCGAATTGCTGGCCGACCCGCTGCTGCACCTGGTGCGCAACGCGGTGGACCATGGCATCGAACCGCCCGGGCTGCGCAGCACGAAACCGCCCGAAGCGCTGCTACGTGTCGTCGCCGAGCGGGTTTCCGGCCAGGTGCGCATCACCATCACGGATGACGGGCGCGGCATCGATGCGCAGGCGGTGCGCGACACCGCTGTCGCGCGTGGCCTCATCGATGCCGGCGAAACGCTGACCGAGGCACAGATACACGGCCTGCTGCTGCGCCCCGGCTTCTCGACCAAGCAGGTGGTGACGGAGCTCTCGGGCCGTGGCGTGGGGCTGGATGTGGTGCATGACGCGGTGCGCCGCGCGGGTGGGCACATGCTCATCGCCTCGCGCCGCGGGCAGGGCACGACCTTCACGCTGACGCTGCCGGTCAGCGCCGCCTTGCAGCCTGTGCTGCTGGTGGAAGCGGGCGGGCATCCCTATGGCCTTCCGGCCTCACGCGTGTTGCAGGTGCTGGGCGCGAAGGAGGAGGCGGAAGGTGCGACGCGCCTGACGCTGGAAGCCGCCCTTGGCCTTCCACCTGCGCCGGCCGGCGGCACCGTGCTGCTGGAACGTGCGGCCGGCGCGCTGGCCTTGCAGGTGGCGCGCGTGACGCGCCGGACGGAATTGCTGCTGCGCCCGCTGCATCCGGAACTGGCGGCGATGCCCGCGCTTTCGGCCGTCGGCGTGCTCGGCAACGGCGAGCCGGTGCTGGTGCTGGAACCCGACGGCCTGGCATAGCCGGAATGCGCAGCAAACGGCCTGCGGAACGTTACGCTCACGGGGGCACAAACAATGCCACGCGGGCCTTGAATATGGCGGCGGATTGACAGACTTTCATTCGGTCAAACGGCCTGCGAATCGGGCTGCAACCCTTGTCGTGAAGTTTGCCATGCTGTCCGCCCCGCATAGTCCACGCCGCATGCTGCTGATGGGAGTGATCGCTACGCCGGCGCTCGCGCTGATCGGCTGTGGCGGGCCCGCGACAGCACAGCGCGGCCTGCCCGATTTCGCGGATCTGGCCGAGCGCGTGCTTCCCTCGGTCGTGAACATCGTGGTGCAGGGCGAGACGGCGCAGCAGGTGCCGCCGGAATTCCGTGGCACGCCCTTCGAGCGCTATTTCCGCGGCCGGCGCGAACGCACCCAGGGCGCGGGCAGCGGCTTCATCATCGACGCCACCGGGTTTGTGGTCACCAACAATCACGTTGTCGGCACCGCGCAGCGCGTCAGCGTGTCGTTGCAGAACGGCACGGAACTGCCCGCGCGCGTCGTGGGCACCGATGAATTGACGGATCTCGCGCTGCTGCGCGTGGAGCCGCGCGGGACCATGGTCGCGGTACCATGGGGGTCGTCGACGCGTTCGCGCGTGGGCGAATGGGTGATGGCGGCGGGCAATCCCTTCGGGCTGGGCGGCACCATCACGGTGGGCATCATCTCCGCGCGCGGGCGCGAGATCGGCGCCGGCCCCTTCGATGATTTCATCCAGACCGATGCGGCGATCAATCCGGGCAATTCCGGCGGGCCGGTGTTCAACCTGGCGGGTGAGGTGATCGGCATTTCCACGGCGATCTATTCACCCTCCGGTGCCAATGCCGGCATTGGTTTCGCGACACCGTCGGATCTGGCGCGGCCGGTGATCGAACAGCTTCGCCGCGACGGCCGCGTGGAGCGCGGCTGGCTGGGTGTGTCCGTCCAGGACCTGGTGCCCGAGGACCCGCGCCGCGGGCAGCGGGCCGTGCTGGTGACGGATGTGGTGCGCAATGGCCCTGCCGCGCGCGGCGGATTGCGCGCCGGCGATGTCGTCACGTCGGTGAACAGTGAGCGCACCGAAACATCGCGCGCGCTGGTGCGGTATGTGGCGGAGCTGCCGCCCGGGCAGACGGTGCGTCTGGCGGTCACGCGTGAGGGACGAAATCAGGAATTGCAGGTCCAGGTCGGGCGCCGCCCGCCAGGGCCTGGCTGAATACGGCGAAGCCGGAAAGAGGAAGGAAGAACAATGCGTATTCTGCTGGTCGAGGACGATGCGGAGGTCGCCCGCTTCGTCAAGAAGGGCCTCCAGGAAGCGGGGCACAATGTCGAACATGCGCCCAATGGCCGCGACGGGCTGTTCCTGGCCGCGAGCGAGCAATTCGACCTGCTGGTGCTGGACCGCATGCTGCCTGGCGGCGTGGATGGTGTGCGCATCGTGGAAACGCTGCGGCAGCAGGGCAACCGGACGCCAGTGCTGTTCCTCTCGGCGCTCGGTGCCGTGGATGAGCGCGTGAAGGGGCTCAAGGCCGGTGGTGATGACTATCTGGTCAAGCCGTTTGCCTTTGCCGAGTTGCTTGCGCGCGTGGAAGCGCTGGCGCGGCGGCCTTCCGTGGATGCGCCGGCGACACGGCTGTGGGTTGCGGATCTGGAGCTCGACCTGCTGTCGCGCACCGTGAACCGCGGCGGCAAGAAGATCGATGTGCAGCCGCGCGAATTCCGCCTGCTGGAGCACCTGATGCGCCATGCCGGCCAGGTGGTCACGCGCACCATGCTGCTGGAGAAGGTGTGGGACTACCACTTCGACCCGCAGACCAATGTGATCGATGTGCATGTCTCTCGCCTGCGGCAGAAGCTGGACAAGGGCTTCGACAAGCCGTTGATCCACACGGTGCGCAACGCCGGCTACATGATCCGCGCGGAGCCTTGATGCCCCGCTTGAGGCCCGCCTTGACGACCCCCAGGGCCCGGCCGCGCGGCACCAAGGTCGTTGTTCGGTGGGCCGATTCACGCTGCTGTTGGAAGCCAACAGCAGCGATCGGACCAGTCATTGCCCGATAGGGCCCGCCGCGCCGCTGCCCCGCGCCTGCTGCAAAGCGCGGGCTTCCGCTTCGCCGCGCTGTTCACCGTGTTGTTCGGCGCGGCTTCGGTCACGCTGATCGCGGTGCTGTGGATTTCAACCGCGGCCGCGCTCGACCGCCAGGTGCTGGCCGCGATCCGCGCTGATGCGGTGGCGCTGACGGAGCGCTGGCGCAATGGCGGCGAAGGCGGATTGGTGGACGCGATCGAGGAACGCCTCGCGACCGACCTGACCAACGAATCCATCTATCTGTTGCAGGACCAGTATGGCGCGAAGCTCGCCGGCAACCTGGTGAACTGGCCGGCCAATGTCGAGCTTGGCATGATCTTCACCCGAACCCGCATCATGCATGACGGCATTCCCGCCGATGCGCGCGTATTGGCGCGCGATCTGGGCGGATTGCGGCTGCTGGTCGGGCGTGACGAGAGCGAGCGGCTGCAGCTGCGCCTGCTGTTGACCGAAGGTGTCGTCTGGTCGCTGGGCGCATCGCTGCTGTTGGCGATGATCGGTGCTGCATTGGTGCGCCGCGCCCTGGAGCGAAGGCTGGAGCCGGTGATGCGCACGGCACAGCACATCGCGGGCGGCGATTTGTCGCGCCGTGTACCGGTGGCGGGGCGCGCAGATGAATTCGACCGCCTGGCGGGCAGCATGAACACCATGCTGGACCGCATCCAGGCGTTGATGCAGGGCATCAAGAGCGTGTCCGACGCAATTGCCCATGACCTGCGCACGCCTATCGCGCGGGCGCGCACCAAACTGGAAGAGGCGGTGGAGACCGCCAGCGGTGAGGCTGCCATGCGCGCCGCGATGGAGCAGGGCATTGCTGATCTCGATCAGATCAGCCGCATCTTCCAGGCGCTGCTGCGCATCGCCGAAGCCGAGGCCGGTGCGCGCCGCGCGGCCTTCGCTGAGTTCGACCTTGTCACCGTGCTGCGTGATGCGGAAGAGTTCTACGGTGTGGCGGCCGAGGCGCGCGAGCAGCGGCTTGAAGCCAGTTTTCCCGACAGCATCATGATGGTCGGCGACCGCGACCTGGTGCTGCAGGCGGTGGCGAACCTGCTGGATAACGCCATCAAGTTCACGCCCGATGGCGGCGTGATCCGGCTGCTGGCGCGCGAGCGCGATGATGACTTGATTGAGGTCGCGGTGGCCGATAGCGGCCCCGGGCTCTCTGCCGATGAGCGCGCGCGGGCGGGCGAAAGGTTCTTCCGCGCGGATGCCTCGCGCAATACGCCGGGTTCGGGGCTGGGGCTTTCCCTGGTGCGCGCGGTGGCGACGCTGCATGGCGGCCGGGTGGAGCTGGGCGATGCCGTGCTGGGCGCCACGCCACCGGGTCTTGAGGTGCGGATGCTACTCTCAGCTGATGGCTGAAATTCGTTCTTGCATGAACGGGCACAGATCGCCATAAAGTCATGTATGCCAAAGCGCCGCGCAGTTCTGACCGGTTTGCTGCCCATCCTGGCCAGCACCACTGCGTTTGCCCAGGAAACGCGCCAACGCCGCATCCGCACCGATGATGGCGGCGCCTTCATGGGCGGTGGCATGGTGGTGCCCAACGCGCCGATACCGGCGCCGACATCGCGGGTCGATATAGCGCCCATGCCTAATTCCAGCTGGGAAGCGCCGCGGGATGTCGTGCCGACCGACCCCAATGCACCGCGCTTCGCGCCTGCGATGATGGCGCCGACCATGCCGGGGCGCGGCCTGGCTCAGGGCAATTCCCAGGCTTCCATCAATGATCGCCTGTTCCGTGGGCCGGCGGCCGGTGCGCAGATGCGCATCCCGATGAGCTGGTGATCACTCCGGGCGCAGCGCGCTGAACAGCGCTGCACTTCCTTCCGGGTCCTGAAGCGTTGCCAGCCTTCGCGCGCTGGCCAGGGCGAAACGCAGCAACAGTGAACGGCGGCGGGCTGGGGCTAGCGGGTGTTCCAGGGGCGTGCGGATGGTCGTCGCGTCCGGCCCGTCGGTCACGATCAGCCCCGTCTCCGACGGCAGCAGCGCTTGCGGGAAGTCCAGATCCACCGCGAAATACAGCGCGTTGCACCAGACGCGGTAGCCGGGCCACTTGCTGTCCGTTGTAAAGTCACGCGCGCCGGATTTGGCTTCGATGATGACGAGGCGGGAATCGGGGGTCAGCGCGAGGATGTCGGCGCGCAGCCCGTCGGGCAGCGGTGCCTCGGCCAGGGGCGCCCAGCCTTGCGCCAGGCACCAGCGGGCGGCCGCGCGTTGGACTGGCGTCACGGCACCAAGCGGTCGATCGCGCGCGCCAGGGTGACGTCGCGCGCGGAAAGCCCGTCGGCGTCATGCGTGGTCAGGGTGATGTCCACGCGGTTGTAGACATTGAACCATTCGGGGTGGTGGTCCTGCGCCTCCGCCAGCAGGGCGACGCGGGCCATGAAGCCCCATGCGGCCGAGAAATCCGCGAAGCGGAAGGAGCGCGCGATGGCGTCGCGCCCTTCCAACGCCTGCCATTGCGGCAATTCCTGACGCAGCGCGCCCCGAGCGGCGGCATCGAGCTTTTCGATCATGTTTCGCTTCTCCAATATGGCGTCGCACAGGATTAAGGTTTGCACAGACCATGCGCCACACGACGCCGCCCTCCACCGAGGACATCATCAGCATGGCCGAGCACGCGCTGGACGCCATCCCGGCGGAACTGCGCG
>JAPLOK010000314.1 GCA_026400775.1 Alphaproteobacteria bacterium
CGGCAACTGCGGATGAATCTCGGCACCATCGTGGAAATGCCGCTGGTGAAAATCCGCATGCGCGGCGGCCCGATACTGGGCGAGGTGGAGGAGTGGTTCATCTCCACCCTTCGGCAGGACGATGCCTTTCTCTTCGCAGGCCAGGTGCTGCGCTTCGAGGGGATGGAAGGTGTCACTGCCATGGTCTCGCGCGGCTCGGGGCGCGAACCGCGCGTGCCGGCCTTCGCGGGCAGCCGCATGCCCTTCACCACCTGGTTGGCCGCGGAAGTGCGCGCCATCCTGCATGACCCCGCGCGTTGGGCATCACTGCCCGATGAAGTGCGCGAATGGCTCGCGCTGCAGGCCGCGCGCAGCCGCATCCCGGCCGCCGATGAACTGCTTGTCGAGACCTTCCCGCGCGGCGGCCGCTGGTGGCTCGTGGCCTATTGCTTCGAGGGGCGGCTGGCGCACCAGACGCTGGGCATGCTGGTCACCAAGCGCATGGAACGCCTGGGCTATGGCCCGCTCGGCTTCGTCTCCTCGGACTACGCGCTGGTCGTCTGGTCCGCCTATGAACCCACCGATGTGCGCCCCCTCTTCGAGGAGGACATCCTGGGCGAGGAGCTGGAAAGCTGGATGGCGGAAAGCAGCATGCTCCGTCGCACCTTCCGCAACATCGCCACCATCGCGGGGCTTCTGGAAAAGAAGCTGCCCGGCGCCGAGAAATCCGGCCGGGCCATGACGGTGAATGCAGACCTGATCTACGACGTACTGCGCCGCCATGAGCCCGACCATGTCCTGCTGCGCGCCACCCGCATCGAAGCGGCCGGTGGCCTCACGGATATAGCACGGATCGCGGCGCTGACCGCGCGCGCCAAGGGGCGCATCCGGCATGTGGTGCTCGATCGCGTCTCGCCACTGGCAGTTCCGGTGCTGATCGAGGAGGGGCGCGAATGGGTGGCCGGCGGCGCCCGCGACGACCTGCTGGCGGAAGCCGCCGCGCTGGTCGATGAAGCCACCGATGGCGCCGAGCGCTTCCAGGAGGATTTGCCGCCGGCGGAAGACCCGCCGGCGCCGAAGTTCAGCCGCTATGTCCGCAACGCGCCCAAGTCGCTGAGGCGTCAGCCGAAGGGCAGGCGATAGCCGGCCTCGTGCCATGGCATCCGCACCAACCGCCCGGTGGTCGAGAGCGTGATATAGGCGGTGCACATATCAGCCCCCCCGAAGCAGATATTGGTGGGCATAAGATCCGGCATCTTGGCCACATGCACGATGTCACCGGAGGGTGAGACGGTGGTGATCTCGCCGCTCACCAGCGTCGCCACCACAATATTGCCGCTGGCTGCCACGCACATGGAATCCAGCCGCCGGAAGCCCGGAAACTGGCAGACCAGCCGCCCGCCATGCGTGCTGGGCCAGGGCAGTTTCGCAAGCCTGCCGGGGCCTTCCACATCCCACGCCCAGAGGCGGCCGGTCTCCGTCTCGCACACATAGAGCACGCGCCCATCGGGGGAGAGCGAAATGCCGTTCGCGCCGCCGAAGACCGGGAAAGCTGCTTCGATGATCCGGCTGCCATCGGCCGCCGCCCAGTAGACACCACCATGGTCGCGATCGCGTCCACGCACCTTGCCCAGATCGCTGAACCAGAAGCCGTGATTGTTCGGGTCGAACACGATGTCGTTCGGCCCCTTCAGATTGTGATCGCCGCACCGGTCATAGAACCGCGTCACCGCGCCGGTTGTGAGATCGAGCACCTCGATCCGGCCGGTCTCGTAATCCGCGGCCTGGCCGGTGGGGCGCAGCATGGCGGGCTCGTCATGCCATGTGAAACCGCCATTGTTGCAGATGTACAGCTTGTTGCCCGGCCCCATCGCGATGCCATTCGGACCGCCGCCCGTGGTGGCCAGCACCGTCTTCGCGCCATCCGCGGCAACGCGCGTGATGCGCCCTGCTGCGATCTCAACCAGGATGACGCTGCCGTCATCGCAGGCCACCGGCCCCTCCGGAAAACGCAGCCCGCTTGCCATCTCTTCCATGTCGGTCTCCTTCGCGGGCAGCATTGCGCGGGGCGCGCAAGCGCGCAAACTCCCGTCATGGACCCCGTAACCCTCGCCGTCATCGACAACCGGCTGCGCGCCATCGTGGAGGAAATGGGCGAGGCGATGCTGCGCACCTCCTACAGCCAGATTCTCAATTCCAGCCGGGATTTCTCCGTGGCGCTGTGCGGCGCGGATGGCGCATTGGTGGCGCAGGCCGACCACATACCCGTTCATGTCGGCGCGCTGCGCTTCGCCGCCGAGGCGGTGGTCGCGCGCTTCCCGGTGATTTCGGAAGGCGACGTCTTCCTGCTGAACGACCCCTATAATGGCGGCTCGCACTTGCCCGACCTTACCATCATCCTGCCTGTCTTCGCCGATGGGGCGCGCTGCTTCTTCAGCGTGGTGCGCGCGCACATCACCGATGTCGGCGGCGGCACGCATGGCGGCTACAACCCCGGCGCCACAGATATCTGGCAGGAAGGCATCCGCATCCCGCCGATCCGCCTGGGCGAGGCGGGTGCATTGCGCGAAGACCTGGTCGCGATGCTCTGCGCCAACACGCGCATCCCGCGCGATGTGCGCGGTGACCTGATGGCGATGGTGGGTGCGGCGCGCCTGGGTGCCGCGCGGGTCGCGGCACTGCTCGCATCCCACGGTCGCGCGCCCCTGCTATCCGCCGTGGATGCCATCCTGGATCTGTCCGAAGCGCATGCGCGCCGCATCCTGCGTGAGTGGCCCGATGGCGTGTACCACGGCGAGGCGGTTCTCGATGACGACGGCCACGGCCGAGAGGACATCGTGATCCGCGCCGCCTGCACCAAGCAAGGCGACGCGCTGCACGTGGACCTGACCGCCAGCGACGATGAAGCAACCGGCTTCGTCAATTCCTCCTACCCCAATATGGTCAGCGCCGTGTGCATGGCTTTCGCATTTCTGCTGGATGCGGATGTCTCGAAGAACGAAGGCGCCTTCCGCGCGCTGCGCATCACGGCGCGCCAGGGAAGCATCGTGTGGGCCAATGAGGGCAAGCCCGTCACGCTCTGCACCAGCCATTGCAGCAACGAGATCGTGGAGGCGATCACGCGCGCGATGCAGCATGCCTGCCCGGACCGCGCCACCGGCGGCTGGGGCCGGCGTTTCCGCGTGGCGATCAAGGGACGGGACGCCAAG
>JAPLOK010000499.1 GCA_026400775.1 Alphaproteobacteria bacterium
TACGCCAACCTCGCCGAACTCTACATGCTGGACCCCGAGATGCGCGCGCGCCTCGCCGCGTTGAATCCGACAGCATCAGCCAAGATCGCGAACCGCCTGCTGGAGGCGCATGAGCGCGCTTATTGGCAGCCCGACGCGAAAACGCTGGAGGCGCTGCGCGCCGCCGGCCAGGAACTCGAAGACCGCCTTGAAGGCATCTTGCCGGAGATAGCCCTATGACAGCAGTTCAACGCATCGAAACCATCCGCGGCTCCATCCCGCGCAAGCCTGACGGCGATGGATCCGTCCAGGTGCAGCTGGACCCCGCGATGAAGATCGAGGGGGCGAAGGTCTTCGCAGTCTACGGCAAGGGTGGGATCGGTAAATCGACGACCTCTTCCAACCTGGCAGTCGCGTTCAGCAAGCTCGGCAAACGCGTGCTGCAGATCGGCTGCGACCCCAAGCACGACAGCACCTTCACGCTGACCAAGAAGCTGATCCCCACGGTGATCGACATCCTGGAGACGGTGAATTTCCACTCCGAGGAATTGCGCCCTGAGGACTTCGTCTTTGAAGGCTATAACGGCGTGATGTGCGTCGAAGCGGGCGGCCCGCCAGCGGGCACCGGTTGCGGCGGCTATGTCGTCGGCCAGACCGTAAAGCTGCTCAAGGAACATCACCTGCTGGAAGACACGGATGTCGTGATCTTCGACGTGCTGGGCGATGTGGTCTGCGGTGGTTTCGCCGCCCCCTTGCAGCACGCCGAACGCGGCATCGTCGTCGCCGCCAACGACTTCGACAGCATCTTCGCGATGAACCGAATCGTGCAGGCGATCGGCGCCAAGGCCAAGAACTACGACGTGCGGATCGGCGGCGTCATCGTCAACCGCAGTGCCGCGACCGACCAGGTGGACCGCTTCAACGCGGCAACCGGCATGAAGACACTGGCGCATTTTCCGGATCTCGACGCGATCCGCCGCTCGCGCCTGAAGAAATCCACGCTGTTTGAGATGGACGCACCGGAGTTGAAGCCGGTCCTGGAAGAATATCTGCGGCTCGCGGAAAATCTCTGGACCGGCGTGGATGAATGCAAGGCCACGAGCATGCGCGACCGCGACATCTTCGACCTGCTGGGATACGAGTGATGAGCGCGACCTACGACACGCGCCGCGGCGAACTCGAAGAATATTTCGACCGGACAGCCGCCGATACCTGGGCACGCCTGACCTCTGACGCGCCAGTCTCCGGCGTGCGCGCCACCGTGCGCGCCGGCCGCAACCAAATGCGCGCGACGCTGCTATACTGGCTGCCCGCGGACCTCACCGGCAAGCGCGTGCTGGATGCCGGATGCGGCACCGGCGCACTGGCCTTCGAAGCGGCGCGGCGCGGCGCGGAAGTGCTGGCGGTGGATATTTCGCCCACGCTCATCGGGCTCGCGCAGGAACGCACGGCCGGCCAGAGCAACATTGAATTCCGCGTGGGCGACATGCTCGATCCGGGCTTCGGCCGCTTCGACCACATCGTCGCGATGGACAGCCTGATCCACTATGAATTGGCCGATGTAACGCGCGCGCTGGCCGGCCTTGCCGCACGCGCCAACAACAGTCTGTGCTTCACCTTCGCGCCGCGCACACCGCTGCTCGCCACGATGCATCTCGCGGGAAAACTCTTCCCGCGCGGCGATCGCAGCCCACGCATCGTGCCGCTCGCCGGCCAAGCGTTGCGCCACGCGTTGGGCAAGAGCCTGTCCCTCGGCCGCCACCACCGCGTCTCCAAGGGCTTCTACATCTCCGAGGCGCAGGAACTCCGCGCCAGATGAAACTGATCCTCCGCCAATGGATGAAGCTCGCGCCCGGCTATCTGCCCTTCGCCGATGCCGGCAGCGCGAACCTGCCGATGTCGCGCCTGGTGCGCCTGTCGCTGTTCCAGGTGTCGGTGGGTCTGTGCACGGTGCTGATCGTTGGCACCCTCAACCGCGTGATGATCGTGGAGCTGCATCTGGCGGCCTGGATCGTCGCGCTGATGCTGGCCTTGCCGGTGGTCTTCGCGCCGTTCCGCGCGCTCATCGGGTTTCGGTCGGACAAGCATCAATCCGCGCTCGGCTGGCGCCGCTTCCCGTATATCTGGAAGGGGCAGATGGTGATGTTCTGCGGCCTCTCCATCATGCCGTTTGCGCTGATCATCCTGTCGGGTGACAGCACCGGGCCGGCATGGGCTGGGCCGGTTTCAGCGGGCATCGCGTTCCTGGTGGTGGGCATCGGGCTGCACACCGTGCAGACGGCGGGCCTTGCCCTGGTCACCGACCTGACGCCGCCCGAAAAGCAGCCCCAGGTCGTGGCTTTTCTGGCGGTGATGCTGCTGCTCGGGATGTTCTTCGGCTCGCTGATCTATGGCGCGATCCTGAGCCCCTTCCACCAGGTGAAGCTCATCATGGCGGTGCAGGGCACGGCGCTGGTTTGCATGCTGCTGACCACCATTGCCATCTGGAAACAGGAAGCGCGCGGCCGCGAATTATTCGGCCTCTACCCCGAGGCCGAAAACCTTACCGAAGCCTGGCGCGCGCTGAAGCGCACCGGCCCCTGGGTGCGCCAACTCACCGCGACCGCGCTCGGCGGCGCCGGCTTCGCGATGCAGGATGTGCTGCTCGAAGCCTATGGCGGCCAGGTTTTCGGCATGTCGGTCGCGGCCACGACACTGCTCACGTCTCTGCTGGCCGGCGGCGGCATCGCGGGCTTCATCCTCGCCGCGCGGCGGCTGGCAGCCGGCGGTGATCCGCACCGCATCACCGGCTTCGGCGCGGTGATCGGCGGCTTCGCCTTCTGCGGCATCACCCTCGCGGCTCCGGCCGAATCCACGCTGCTGCTGGCCTTCAGCACCATCATCATCGGCTTTGGCGCGGGCCTCTTCGCGCATGCGACGATGACCGCCTGCATGCAGGCCGCCCCCCCCGGCCAAGCGGGCCTTGCGCTCGGCATATGGGGCGCGGTGCAGGCCACATCCGCGGGCATCGCGATCGGCCTTGGCGGCGCGCTGCGTGATATCATCACGAATCTCTCCGTCGCCGGGTATTTCGGCGTCGCGCTCGCCTCGCCGGTCACCGGCTATGCCGCGGTCTTCATGATCGAGGTCGTTCTCCTCTTCGCCACCGCCATCGCCGTGGGCCCGCTCGTGCGGACCTACAGCGTTGGCGGTGCGTTGCCGTCCCCGCAACCTTGACGCCCTGGAGCCTTACCATGTCCAGCCTGTTCAGCGGAAACATCGCAGGCAATTTCGACCTGACGCTAATCCTGCTTTATGCTTTTTGGATCTTTTTCTTCACCCTCGTCTTCTGGATCCACCGGGAAGGCAAGCGTGAGGGGTACCCGCTGGTGAATGAACGCACCGGCGCCATTGTAGGCGAAGGCTTCCCCGCCATGCCGCCGCCCAAGACCTTCATCCTGAAGGATGGCAGCACGGTGCAGGCGCCCAAGCCCGAGTCGCAGGGCGATCTGCCCGTCGCGCCCATGCGCATGGGCGGCGAACCGATCGAGCCGCTGGGCGATCCGATGCAACTCGGCCTCGGCCCCGCCGCCTACCCGATGCGCGCGGAAAAGCCGCACACCACCGCCGATGACCACGAGCCCAGCATCCAGCCGCTGCGCGTGGCCTCCACCAAGGGCTTCCACATCAGCGAGGACGACCCCGATCCGCGCGGCTATACGGTGATGGATGCCGATGGTGTCGGCGTCGGCACCGTGGTCGATCTCTGGGTCGATCGCAGCGAATATCTGGCCCGCTACATCGAGACTGAACTGCCCAGCGGCAAGCGTGTTCTGATCCCGGTGCCGCTCGCGCGCATCGACGAAGATGCACGCCAGGTGAAGGTGCGCACGCTGCTCGCGCGCCATTTCGAAGCAGCCCCCATGACCGCCTATTCGGACATGATCACGCTGCGCGAAGAGGACCGGATCAGCGCCTATTTCGCCTCCGGCCAACTCTACGCCAAGCCCGAACGCGCGGAGCCGATCCTGTGAGCCAAGAGCCGCGCCACCACCACCTATCGCCCGACATTCCGGAGCACGACTACGAAGCCGTGCCCGGCCTGCCGGAACGCCTGCCGGAGGGCGAGACGCTGCTCTGGCAGGGTAGGCCGGAATGGCGCGGCTTCGCATCGCGCGCCATGGGGCTGAAGGGATTTGCCGCCTATTTCCTGGGCTTGCTGGCGGTGCAGCTGGCCTGGGGCATCGCCGCCGGCCACCCGCTCAGCGGCATCGTCTTCGGCATGTCTGTGCTGTTCGTCATGGGTGCGGTGGTGATCGGGCTGCTCGCGCTGGTCGGCTGGTTGTCGGCCCGCAGCGCGCTCTACACCGTGACCAGCAAGCGGGTCGTGCTGCGCGTTGGCATCGCGCTGCCGATGACCATCAACATTCCCTTCGCGGTGGTCGATAGCCTGGCGCGCCGCGAACACGCCGATGGCACCGAGGATCTGGTGCTGAAGATCATGCGCCCGCACCGCCTCTCTTGGGTGGCGTTGTGGCCGCATTGCCGTGTGCCGAAACTGTTCAGCCCCGAGCCGATGCTGCGCGCAATTCCGGTTCAGGCCAGCGCCGCGCAAGTGCTGGCGCGCGCACTCGCCGCGCATGCGGGCGCGGCCGTGCAACCCATCGCCAACAATGCCGGCACCACCGCGTCACACGGCGCGGCGGTGGCCGCCTGACAAGGACCACCACCATGGCCGAGGCCCAAGCGCAGAATCACACGCCAACGCCTTTCCTGGTCGTGGTGGCGGGGCTTGTCTTGGCCGCGGTGCTGGCAGTCGGCACCGCGCCCTGGTGGCGCGACACGACTGTCGCGTCACAGGTAGCGCCGCGAATCATGGTGGTTTTGCAATTTGAAGTGGAATCGTCGGGTAATTTGATCGTACGCAAATTCCCAGGCGGCGAGCTGGTAGACGCCCTGAACCCGGACGAAAGCGGCTTTTTGCGCACAATGGTGCGTGTGATCCGCCGGGATCTGGGCGCTGGAGCTAACGTCGATTCAATGCCATTCCAACTCAGCGCGTGGCAGGATGGTCGCATGTCCCTGGTGGACACGGCCACTGGTCGCAGCGTGGAGCTCCGCGCTTTCGGCCCAACCCAGGCGGGGGTGTTCCTCCGCTGGATCAACGCAGAGGAAGGACGGCGATGAGCAATGAACCACGCCGCGGATTATTCGCCCCGCGCAGCTTCGAGGTGCCCTGCACCGTCGAGCTGGAGA
>JAPLOK010000292.1 GCA_026400775.1 Alphaproteobacteria bacterium
AACATGGCAGTGCAGCAACAGGTGCTGATGGGCCGCGCCACGCCGCATGATGTGGTGGTGTGCGACCAGCTCGGCATTGCGCTGACCGGCGGGAAGAAGGACCACACGGACGAGATCACCGATGAGGAGGTGATGAAGCTCGAACGCCAATCCTTCATGGCGCTGCTGAAGACCCCCGGAACCCTTGCCCGTGTCGAGCATATGCTCGAGACCGGGCGTCCTCTGAGGAACTGACCATGGCCAGCTACACCGCCCCACTGCGCGACATGCGCTTCGTGATGAACGAGTTCCTCGATCCCGCGCGGCTGCGCGCCCTGCCGGGCTGCGAGGAGATCACCCCCGATCTGGTGGACCCCATCCTGGAGGAGGCAAACAAGCTCTGCTCCGAGGTGCTCTTCCCGCTCAACCGCTCCGGCGATGAGGAGGGCTGCCACATCGAGAACGGCGTGGTGCGCACCCCCAAGGGCTTCCAGGACGCCTACAAGCTGTATTGCGATGGCGGCTGGAGCGCATTGGCGGCCGACCCCGAATATGGCGGGCAGGGCCTGCCGCGCAGCGTCGCGATGGTGTTCGAGGAGATGATGTGCTCCGCGAACCTCGCCTTCGGAATGTATCCGGGCCTCACCCATGGCGCCGTGGCCGCGATCTCCAAGCATGGCACCACGGAGCAGAAGGCCACCTACCTGCCGAAGATGGTCAGCGGCGAATGGACCGGCACCATGTGCCTGACCGAGCCGCAATGCGGCACCGATCTGGGGCTGATCCGCACCCGCGCGGTGCCGGCCGATGACGGCACCTATCGCATCACCGGCAACAAGATTTTCATCAGTGCCGGCGAGCACGACCTGGCTTCCAACATCATCCATCTGGTGCTGGCCAAGCTGCCGGATGCGCCCAAGGGCACGCGCGGCATCAGCCTGTTCCTGGTGCCGAAATTTCTGCCGAAGGCGGATGGCTCGCCCGGAAGCCGCAACGGCGTGCTGTGCACCGCGCTGGAACACAAGATGGGAATCAAGGCTAGCGCCACCTGCGCCATGGCCTTCGATGATGCGGTGGGCTGGATGGTGGGCGAGCCGCATCGCGGCCTGGCTGCCATGTTCACCATGATGAACGAAGCGCGGCTGGGCGTGGGCATTCAAGGTTTAGGCTTGGCGGAGGTCAGCTACCAGAACGCCGTGGCCTATGCGAAGGACCGCCTGCAGGGCCGCGGCATCGACGGCACCAAGCACCCCGACAAGCCGGCCGATCCCATCATTGTGCATCCCGATGTGCGGCGCATGCTGCTGACCATGCGCGCGCAGACCGAGGGCTGCCGGGCGCTGGCGATGTGGACCGCGCTGGAGCAGGACATCGCACATCGCCACCCGGACCCGGAAACGCGCCAGGCCGCGGATGATTTCGTGCAACTCATCACGCCGGTGGTGAAGGCCTACCTGACCGATGCCGGCTGGGATGGCACCGCGACAGGCATGCAGGTGCTGGGCGGGCACGGCTACATCCGCGACTGGGGCATGGAGCAATATGTGCGCGACGCGCGCATCGCACAGATCTACGAGGGCACAAACGGCATCCAGGCGCTGGACTTGGTGGGCCGCAAGATGGGCGCGCATGCGGGCCGCTACCTGCGCCGCTTCTTCCACCCGGTGCTGGCCTATATCGGGGCGAAGTCGGAGGACCCGGCGATGGCGGAGGAGTTCATCCTGCCGCTCTCCAAGGCCTTCGGGCGGCTGCAATCGGCCACCGCCGAAGTGGCGCGGCGCGGCCTGGGCGATCCGTTCGAGGCGGGTGCCGTCGCCACCGATTATCTGCGCCTGTTTGGCCTGACGGCACTGGCCTATTGCTGGGCACGCATGGCCGAGGTGGCGCTGGAGAAGCAGGCCACGGACAACACCGGCTTCTACAAGGCGAAGCTTACCACCGCGCGCTTTTTCATGCAGCGCATATTGCCGCAGAGCTCGGCGCTATCCTCCGGGATCATGGCCGGCGGCAAGACGCTGAAGGAGTTCGAGGAGGCGGCGTTCTGAAGCAAGACGAGGGGCCAGGGCCGCATGTCGCTCTGGTCCCCCGGGCCGACGGCGGGGCATTCGCCGCGCGCCATTCACAGGCCTGGAGCAGCGGCTGCATGAGCGGCTGCACAGGCATCTGGCCGAGACGCACCACGACGACGCCTGCGAGGCCCGCTTCAGGATGCGGCCGCTGGATTGCTGGGAGGAGGTGGGCTGGCTGAATAATCGCGTCTGGCTCGCCCACGACATCGATTTCCAGGACCCGGGAATCGCGCGGTTGGGCCGCGCCGATCTCGGCGTGATGACGCTGTAGTCGTTTTGCGAGAATGCTTCACCGCGTCGGCGGTTCCGCCTTTGCGGATCATGCTCTACTCCGCCGCCCCGCCAGGTGCCTGGCGCAACCCCATCGCCAGCACCAGCGTGACCAACTCCGCCTGGCGCGAGGTGCCGGTCTTGCCGAACAACGACCGCAATTGCGAACGCACCGTGTGCACCGATACGCCACGCAATGAGGCGCAGTCAGCGGCCGCCAAGCCATCGGCCAGATCCAGGGCCAAGGCTGCCTCGGCCGGGGTGAAGGCGAAGGCCTCGCGCAGGAAGGCGTGGCTGGGCAGGCGCCGGCGCGCCGCGTCCAGCACCGTCACCATCACGCCCTGCGCTTCCAGTGGCAGCAAGCTGATGAGGTATGGCGGAGGGCCTTCGCCGCGCGGCAGCGGCATCTCGCCGGCCACCCCATGCAGCGCCTCGCGCAGCAAGCTCATGAAGCGGCGGCGATGCCCGGCATCCAGCGGCGCCATGCCCAATACCGCATGGGCGGAAAGCGCCTTTGCATCGGCGCGGAGCAGGCTCTGCATGGCGCGGTTCAGAAAGGCGGCCCGGCCGTCAGGCCCGTGCAGCGCAATTGCCGTAGCCTGTGCATCCAACGCGGCATGCAACAGGCTCGCCAGCATCGCGTTGAGCATGATGGCGTCTCGCGGCACAGGCAACTCCGATGGGGGGAAAGCCCCTTTGGGCGCCCTACCATGGGTCGCCGCGCGAGTGCTTTACGCCCGCGCGCGTCAGTGCCCTGTCAGGACAACGTCAATCGGCCTTGTCTTCGCCGGCGGCGTTGGATTGCAGCTGGATATAGTTTTGCATACCGATCTGCTTGATCAATTCGAATTGGGTATCAATCCAGTCTTGGTGATGCTCTTCATCAGCCAGAATTTTAAGGAATAGGTCACGTGTGACGAAGTCACGCACCTGCTCGCAATAGGTGATCCCTTCTTTCAGATCGGCGATCGCCTTGACTTCCAGCTTAGCATCGCATTCTAGAACTTCCCGTACGTTTTCACCGATCAAAATCTGGTTGAGACGCTGTACATTGGGCAGCCCTTCCAGATACAGTATACGCTGGATAATATCGTCAGCATGGCGCATTTCCTCAATGGATTCGCCATATTCATATTTTCCAAGTTTGGTCACACCCCAATTATCCAACATGCGAGCATGCAGGAAATATTGGTTCACCGCCGTCAGCTCGTTCGTGAGTTGGGTGTTCAGGTGTTCAATAACCTTCGGGTCGCCGCGCATGCGTGAAAACTCCCTCGCTATCGGAGAGTGTGGCGTCCCGGCCGGCTTTCTTCAACCGCGGCCCGAAGCTGCCGGCAGTTCGCGGATGATGCTGAGGATGGTCGCGGTGCAGTTGCCGCATTGCGCCTCGCATCCGCAGCCGGAATACACCTCCCGCGGGCGGGATGCGCCGGCTGCGACCGCCTGGCGGAC
>JAPLOK010000281.1 GCA_026400775.1 Alphaproteobacteria bacterium
CAGTCCGGTCCATAGCTGCGGAGCAATTCCATGGTCGGCTTCGTGTTGGCCTGCCTGCGGATATTGGTGGTCCACACACGCTCATAGAGGCAGTTGTGGAAGTAGTAGTGACGCAGATGCTTGAACTCCGCGCGCGCCGCGTTGAACAGCTGCTCAGCGGTGCGGATATGGTCGTCCATCGACCCGCCGATATCCAGCAGCAGCAGTACTTTCACCGCATTGCGCCGCTCCGGCACCATATGGATATCAAGCAGCCCGCCCTTGGCGGCGGTGTCCTGGATGGTGCCGGGCAGGTCCAGTTCCGTGGCCTCGCCCTTGCGCGCAAAGCGGCGCAACCGCCGCAGCGCCAGCTTCATCGTGCGCGTGCCCAGCGCCTCGTCATCGGCGAGGTCCTGGAATTCGCGCTTGTCCCAAACCTTGGTCGCGCGGCGGTTGCGCGACTGGTCCTGGCCGATGCGCACGCCCTCCGGATTGTAGCCATACGCCCCGAATGGCGAGGTGCCGGCCGTGCCGATCCAGCGATTGCCGCCCTGGTGCCGGCCTTTCTGTTCCTCAAGCCGCTGGCGCAGCGTTTCCATCAACTTCTCGAAACCACCCAAGGCTTCGATCGCCGCCATTTCCTCCGGCGTCAGGTTCTTTTCGGCGAGCTTCCTCAGCCATTCTTCCGGCAGGCTTGGCGTCTCCTCGCCCTCGGGTCGTTCCAGGCCCTTGAACACCTCGCCAAACACCCGGTCGAAGCGGTCCAGGTGGCGCTCGTCCTTCACCAGCGCCGCGCGCGAGAGGAAGTAGAAATCATCCACCGACCAGCCCGCGACGCCCGCCTTCATGGCCGACAGCAAGGTCAGCCATTCGGTGAGGCTGACCTGCATGCCGGCACGGCGCAGTTCCTGGATGAAGGGCGCGAACATCGGACCATGCTGCGGGAGCGGCCGCCCCCGCACAAGCCGCCCGTTATTCGGGCCGGATGCCCGCGCGTTGCAGGATCCCCGCCATGCGCGGAATCTCCTGCGCGATCAGTGCGCGCAATTCATCGGGCGTGCTGACCACCAGGTCCACGCCCATCTCTTGGATGCGCGAGCGCACCTCCGGGTCGCGCATCGCGCTCACCACCTCGGCATGGATGCGGTTGATGATGGCCGCCGGTGTGTTGCCCGGCGCCAGCAGCCCCAGCCAGGCGCGTGCGTCAAAGCCGGCAAAGCCCTGTTCGGCCACCGTCGGCACATCGGGCAGGGTGGCCATGCGTTCCGGCCCCGAGACGGCCAGCGCCCGCACCGAACCATCGCGCAGCCGCGGTAGCGCCACCGGGCCGTTCATGAAGGTGAAGGTGACGCGCCCGGTCAGCACGTCCTGGATCTGCGTGGCCTGGTCGTTATAGGCGACGGCGGTCATCTCCGCGCCGGTCAACTGGGCCAGCAATTCGCCGCCGATATGCTGCGACGTGCCTTGGCCGGCATGGCCGAAAGTGACGCCACCCGGCCGCGCGCGCGCCATCGCCACCAGCTCCGCCAGGCTGCGCGCGGCGATGGACTGGCCGACCACCAGCACATTCGTGGTGCGGCCCAGCAGCGAAATCGGCGTCAGATCCCGCACCGGATCATAGGGCGGGCGCGGCGACATGCTGATGCGCACCACGATCGCCGCATCGCCGGAGACCACCAGGGTATGCCCATCCGGCCCGGATTTCGCCACGCGGTCCACGCCGATCGTCCCGGCCGCGCCGATGATGTTGTTGACCACGACCGGCTGCCCCCAGGCCGCCTGCATGCGCGGCGCCAGCATCCGCGCCAGAAAATCCTGCGGTGAGCCGGGGCCGAAGGGGGAGACGATGGTCATGGCGCGGTCGGGCCAGGCCAGTGCTGGGCCTGCGCTCAACGCGACGCCGGCCGTTGCCGTGCCGATGGCGCGGCGGGTGATGTTCATGAATGCCTCCCTTGATCCCCAGCAGGTTGTGGGTCGCTACCGGCATCGGCAAGCGACATTCCAGCCACCCCCGAAGCATCCCGCGCGCACCCCGTGTATCCTGCCGCCATGTCCTTCGCCGCCACAGCCGCCCTGCTGGCCGACCCCGCGCGCGCCGCCATGCTCTCCGCCCTGCTGCCGGGTGAGGCGCTGACCTCGGGCGAACTCGCGCGCGTGGCCGGCATCACGCCCTCATCGGCCACGCCGCATCTGGCGCGCCTGACCGAGGGCGGCCTGCTGGCCATGCATGCGCAGGGCCGCCACCGCTTCTTCCGCCTGGCCGGCGAGGAAGTGGCGCACATGCTGGAATCGCTGGGCGGCCTGCAGGCCCGCGCGGCCCGCCGCCCCTGGCCGCATGGCGAGGCTTTGCGCCAGGCGCGGCTGTGCTGGAACCATGTGGCCGGGCGGCTGGGCGTGGCACTGCATGGTGCGATCATCGCGCGCGGCTGGGTGGCGCCCGCACCCGGCGGCTGGGCCTGCACGCCAGAGGGCGATAGCGCCCTGACGCGCATCGGCATCGCGGCCGCGCCCTGCCGCGACTGCATGGATTGGTCGGAGCGGCAGCCGCATTTCTCGGGCGGGTTGGCGCGCGGCATCGCGGCCCATGCCCTGGCGCGCGGCTGGCTGGCGCGGCCGGCGCCCCAGGACAGCAACCCGCTGGCGCGCCGGCGCCTGGCGCTGACCGCCGCCGGCGCGCGCGAATTCCAGCTGCTGTTCGGCGTGTCGCTGTGACGGCCAGCCGCGTGATGTGGCTGCTGGCCGCGATGACCGGGCTGTCGCAGCTGCACCGCGCATCGCTCTCCGCGCTGGGGCCGGATGTGGCGGCCGAACTGGGCATGGACCCGGCCGCGCTCGGCCGCGTCGGCGGGGCGTTTTTCGTGGCCTTGCTGGTGGCGCAGGTTCCCGTGGGCATCGCGCTGGACCGCATCGGCCCGCGCCGGCTGGTGGCCGGGCTCGCGGTGCTGGCGGTGGCGGGCGCGGTGCTCGAGTCCTTCGCCATGTCCGAGGCGCAGCTTTGCGCGGCGCGCTTCCTGACCGGACTCGGCTGCGCGGCGAGCTTCATGTCCGCGGTGGTGCTCTGCACGCGCTGGCAATCGGGCGCGGGTGCCACGCGCATGCTCACCCGCGTCTTCGCGCTGAGCCAGTTGGGCCTGGTGCTGGCCGGCGCGCCGCTGGCCTTCGCCGCGCTGTGGCTGGGCTGGCGCGGGGCCATGCAGGCCAGCGCCGCACTCACCGCGCTGCTGGCGCTGCTGTGGTGGCATGGCGTGCGCGACGCTCCGCCCGCCGCCACGCCAGCTCCGCGCGAATCGCTGCGCGAGGCGCTGCTGGGGCAGTTCACCGTCTGGGCCACGCCCGGCCTGGCGCGGCTGCTGGCGATCCATCTGGTGGGCTATGCCGCCATGGCGACGGTGCTGGCCGTCTGGGCCGGGCCGTATTTGGCCGATGTGCATGGGCTGAATGCGACCGTACGCGGCCTGGTGCTGCTGGCGATGGTGGCCGGCCTGCCGCTTGGGCTGATGATCATCCCGCTGGTGGATGCGCGGCTTGGGCGGCGCCGCACGGTGCTGGCGGGCACAATCGCGGCGGCCGCGACCCTGGCGCCGCTGGCCTTGTGGCCCGGCCTGCCGCTCTGGGGCGCCGTGGCCGCGCTGGTCGCGCTTTGCGTGGCCAGCGCCTATCCCGTGCTGGTGGTGGCTGAGAACCGCGCGTTGTTCCCGGACCACATGGCCGGCCGCGCTGCCACCACGCTGAACCTGGCGCAGGTGCTGGGCAGTGCGGCGATGCCGGCGCTGGTGGGCTTGATCGTCGCGCTGTGGCCCGAGGCGGCGGGCGCTCGGCCGGAAGCGGCCTATCGGGCGGGCTATGGTGCGATCGCGGTGGCGCTGTTGCTGGGTGCGCTGGGCTATGCGCGGCTGCCGCGCGGGCGGTGAACTACAGCAGCGCGCCCAGCACGCGGCCGCCGCGCATGGGAGCGGCCACGCCGGTGGTCGTGGGAAAGGACAGCGGCAATGCGCGCGTGACGCGTGCAGCCAGCACCGCGAAGCACTGAGCCTCCAGCGCATCTCCATTCCAGCCGGCTATTTCCACCGCGCGCACCGGCTCGCCCAGCACCGAGGATAATGCGCGCATGATCGCCGGGTTGCGGCGCCCGCCGCCGGTGATCAGCCATTGCATCGGTGCCTCGGGGAAGTGCCGCGCGGCGGTGGCGACGCAGATGGCGGCGAAGGCGACCAGCGTGGCAGCGCCATCCTGGGGCGAAAGGCGGTCGGCGCCGGCCTCCTTCAAGGCGCGGTCGAAATCCAGCCGGTCCAGCGATTTCGGCGGCGGCGCGGCCAGGTAGGGATGCTGCAGCATGCGCGCCAGCACCGCGCCATCGGCGGTGCCGGACAGCGCCAGGTGCCCGTCCTTGTCGTAGTCGCGCCCCGTCGATTTGCGCGCCCAGTCATCCAGCGGGCCATTGGCAGGGCCGGTGTCGAAGGCGATCAATTCGCCGCCGCGGCCGATATAGGTGACATTGCCGATGCCACCGAGATTCAGTACCGCAAGCGGCTTGGGCAGATCGGCCGCCAGCGCCGCATGCGCGATGGGCGCGAGCGGCGCGCCCTGACCACCGGCGGCGACATCGGCGCTGCGGAAATCATGCACCACGGTCAGTCCGGTCAACTTGGCGAGCAGCGTCGCATCGCCCACCTGCCAGGTGATGCCCTGCGCCGGCCTGTGCAGGATGGTCTGGCCATGAAAGCCGAGCAGTTCGGTCTCCTCGCCGAGCTGGCGGCGGGTTTCATCGCGCACGCGCTGCACGGCTTCGGCATGGCGTTCGGTCAGGCGGCGGACGACATCGGCCAGGAATGGATCATCGGGCGAGAGGCCGGGCGCACGGTCCAGCAGAGCGCGCAGATCGCGCCGCAGCGCGGGCGCATAGGGCAGGGTGGTGGTCGGGCCCAAGCGCAGCGCACGCTCGCCGCAGGTTTCCACCCAGGCGGCGTCGACGCCATCCAGGCTCGTGCCGCTCATCAGGCCGATCGTCTTCAGCGAGCGTATCGCCAGCATATCTCCCGCCCCGCGCTCTTGCGCAAAGCTGGGCGCGTTGCCCGAGTCATTGCAAGGGGGGCATGCTGTCGGTGACAGAAGGGGCATGGTCGGAACATGGAACTCGCAGGACGCATCGCGCTGGTGACCGGCGCGCAGCAGGGCATCGGTGCGGCGGCGGCATTCAAGCTGGCCGAACTGGGCGCGGATGTCGCGGTGAATTGGCTTGATGCCAGGCCCGACGCATTGGCGGCACGGATCCAGGCCATGGGCCGACGCTGCGCACTGGTGCAGGGCAGTGTGGGCAGCGTGGCGGGGCTGCGCGCCATCCATGCCGAGGCGATGGCAGCACTCGGTGTGCCCGACATTCTGGTCAACAACGCCGGCATCTTCCCGCGCTGCGATTTCCTGGCGATGGAAGAGGCCCGTGCTGGGCATCAACCTCAAGGCTGCGGCCTTCATGACGCAGGCGTTTGCGCGGGCGCTTTCGGGGCGCGCAGGGGCGGTGGTGAACCTGTCGTCGAGTGCCGTGCGCGGCGATCCGCGCGGCGTGCACTACGTCTGCACCAAGAACGGCTTGGTGGGGCTGACGCGCGCCACCGCCTTGGCCTTGTCGCCGCATATCCGCGTGAACGCCGTGGCACCTGGCCTGACCGACACGGCGCAGCCGCGCTTCGGCAACAGCGATGACGAACTGGCAGCGCGCGCTGCGACCTTCCCGGTGCCGCGCATGGGCCTGCCCGAGGAAATTGCCGAGCTCATCGCCTACCTGGCTGGCCCGCGCGCGGGGTTCATCACGGGCCAGGTCTTCCACATCAATGGCGGGATCTACATGGCCTGAGATTGTGGTGAAGGAGCACAACGTTGCAGCATGGCCAGATGAGCATTGAACCCCGCCGCTTCGCCGGCGTCTTTCCCTATCTCGTCTCGCCCATCGGCGCCGATGGCGCGGTACTGGAGACGCCGCTGCGGAGCCTGTGCGAGCACCTGATCGGCGCCGGCGTGCATGGCCTGACGCCGCTCGGATCGACAGGCGAATTCGCCTATCTCTCCAACGCCCAGCGGCGTGAGATCGTGCGCATCGTGGTCGACCAGGCGCGCGGCCGCGTGCCCGTGGTGGCCGGTGTCGCGGCCACCACCACCGCGGACGCCGTGGCCCAGGCGCGCGACTATGCGGCGCTGGGCGCCGACGGAATTCTGGCCGTGATGGAGGCGTATTTCCCGGTGCCCGAAGCCGGCGTCATCGGCTATTTCACGGCCATCGCCGATGCCACCCCGCTGCCGGTGGTGCTCTACACCAACCCGAATTTCCAGCGCAGCGACCTCTCGCTGCCGGCGATCGACGCGCTGTCGCAGCACCCGCGCATCGTGGCCATCAAGGATGCCAGCACCAATACCGGCCGGCTGCTCTCCATCATGAACCGCACCGAGGGTCGGATCGATGTGTTCAGCGCCAGTGCGCATATCCCGGCCGCCGTCATGCTGATCGGCGGTGTGGGCTGGATGGCCGGCCCCGCCTGCGTCATCCCGCGCGAATCCGTGGCGCTGTACGAGTTGTGCAAGGCAGGCGATTGGGCCGCCGCACTGCCCTTGCAGCGCCGGCTTTGGCGCTTCAACGAACTTTTCGTGCAATACTCGCTGGCGGCCTGCATCAAGGGCGCGCTGCAACTGCAGGGTTTCGCGGTGGGCGACCCCTTGCCGCCGCAACCCGCCCTGTCCGATGCCGGGCGCGACGCGGTGGCCAAGGCGCTTGCCTCCCTTGGCTGAGGATGATGACGACGACGACGCGCTGCTGCCCAAGGGCCGGCCCTACTACATCACGCCGGCGGGCCATGCCGCGATGCAGGCCGAACTGCGCAAGCTGTGGAACGAGGAACGACCCAAGGTGGTCGAAGTGGTCTCCTGGGCGGCGTCGCTCGGCGACCGTTCGGAGAATGCGGATTATCAATACGGCAAGCGCCGCCTGCGCGAGATCGACCGCCGCGTCCGCTTCCTGACCAAGCGCATCGAGGCCGCCGAGGTGGTGGACCCCGCCACGCAGAATCGCCGCGACCAGATCTTCTTCGGCGCCACCGTCACCTATGTGCGGGCTGACGACAGCGAAGTCACCGTGACCATCATCGGACAGGACGAGACGGATACCGACAAGGGCCGCATCTCCTGGATTTCGCCGGTGGCGCGCGCGCTGCTCGGCAAGCGCGTGGGCGACATGGCGCGCGTCTCGCTGCCCGGGCGCGTGGAGGAGGTGGAAGTGCTGCGGATCACCTACCCATGAGGCGCGCGATCATCACCCTGGGCATCGCCCAGACCTTCGCCTGGGGCGGCAGCTACTACCTGCCCGCGATCCTGGTGCGGCCTATGGCGCAGGAGCTTGGCCTGTCGGTGCCGATGATCTTCGGCATCATCTCCGCGGCGTTGCTGGCATCCGCCTTCCTGGGGCCGGCCACCGGGCGCTGGATCGACCGCCATGGCGGGCGCGGCATCATGATGCTGGGGGTGGCGGCGCTGTCGGCCGGTGTGGCGCTGATGGGCCTGGCGCAAGGCTTCTGGACATTGTCGCTAGCCTGGGCGGTGATCGCCTTCGGCATGGGAATCGGGCTGTATGAGCCCGCCTTCGCGGCGCTGACGCGGATCTATGGCAAGGATGCGCGCAGCGCCATCACCGGCATCACGCTGATCGCGGGTTTTGCCAGCACGCTCTCCTGGCCGCTGACCACCTGGATGGAGGCGCAATGGGGCTGGCGCGGCGCCTGCTTCGCCTGGGCGGTGCTGTTGCCGGCGGTGTGCCTGCCCATGCTGGCACTCCTGCCGCGCGCGCCGGCCGAGGTGCCGGGCGCGCCGCCTGCCGGCACGCCCGCCGGCCCCCCGCCCTCGCCGCGCGTGATGGCGCTGCTGGTCTTCATCTTCGCGGTGTCGGGCTTCGGGGCTTCGGCGATGGCGGCGCATATGCCGGCGATGCTGACGGCGATGGGCGCCGGCACCGCGGCGGTGCTGGCCGCCGGCGCCTTGCTGGGGCCGGCGCAGGTGGCGGCGCGCGTGCTGGATTTCGCCTTTCTTCGCAAGCTGCATCCGCTGGTGTCCACGACCATCGCCAATCTGCTGCACCCGATCGGCGCGGTGATGCTGATGGCGTTCAACCTGCCCGCGGCCTTCGCCATCCTGCATGGCGCGGGCAATGGCATGCTGACCATCTCGCGCGGGACGCTGCCGCTCGCGCTGTTCGGGCCGGCGGGCTATGGCGCGCGCACCGGATGGCTGGTGATCCCCACGCGCATCGCCGGATCATCGGCGCCGCTGCTGTTCGGGCTGATGCTGGAATATGCGGGGTCGCATGTGCTGTGGTTCACGCTGGTAATGCATTTGATGGCGGCCGCGGCACTGCTGGTTCTGACCAGGATTACGCGATCATCCGTGTGAGCGCTGCGTTGAAGGCGTCGGGCGCTTCGTACATCACCCAATGGCCCGTGTTTTCGATCACCTCGGCCAGAAGTTCGGGCCGCGCCTCGCGCAGGATGGCGATGCGTTCATGGATATGCGGGTATGCCACCGCATCGCGCCCGCCCCAGATTGCGCGCATCCGACCCTGCACGAAGGGCAGGCGGTCCTTCAGCGAGGCGGTGGAGGCGAAACCACGGCTGCGCAGCCGCGCATGGCGGGTGTTCCACTCTTGGATGTCCAGCGCCTCGTCATCGATCAGCGCAGGGTCATGGATCATCAGGCGTTCGAGGTTGACGCGGTTCGCCTCGCGCCGTTCGGCGCCTTCCTTGTCACGCACCTTCAGCAGCTCCACAGGCTGGCGCGGAATGCCGAGCGAGGCGGCGCCGACGACGGTGTGCGTGCGGATATGCGCGCCTTCGAGTGCGGCGAGGTGCGTTCCGCAATTGGCACCGAAGGAAAAGCCGCAGAGGTCATAGTGGCGATCAGGACCCAGCACGTGTGCCATGCCCTCGGCCAGCGCTTCCGCCACCGCCGGCGGGTTGGGGCCGCCAGGCGGCATGGCACTTTCGCCAAGCCCGGGCATGTCCGGCACGATCACCGTGCGGAAGGCCGCGAAATGCGCGATATTGCGCGCCCAATGCCGCCACGACCCGCTGCCGCCATGCAGCAGCACCAGCACTGGCCCCGCCCCCCAGCGCCGCCAGACGATCACGCCATCATCGCAAGGGGTTTCGATGCGCTCAGCCGCGCGCTCCAACTCCGCAACACTCACCCGCTCTTCCTCCGCTGCTCCGCGCGCGCGACCCAGGTCGTTGCGCCAAAGATGATCGCAGCGCCGACGAAGGTCCAGACACCGGGCACGTCGGAAAAGATCAGGAAGCCCCAGAGCGAGGCCCAGACCAGTTCCACGAATTTGAAGGGCTGCGCGGCCGAGATGTCGGCCGCGGCGAAGGCGCGCGTCAGGCAGAAATGCCCCAGGCTGCCGATCACGCCGCAGGCGACCAGCAGCGTCCATTCCCAGGCGCTGGGCCAGGTCCAGCCGGGGATCGCGATGGGCAGGCTCATCACCGCCACCATG
>JAPLOK010000373.1 GCA_026400775.1 Alphaproteobacteria bacterium
TGATGCGCAACGCCGCGCCGCGCACCGTCGAGGACACCTGGCGCAAGGCCGGTCAGCTCCTCGAGCTCGTCTCGCCCAACGAATGCGCCAACTACCTCAGCAACTCAGGCTACGCTTCCATGTAAAAACAGCATGCTCTAAGCTGGGATGTCCGGGGTCATCTGGTTTTCCAGCCAGCTGATCTCGTCCTTGAGCTTCAGCTTGCGCTTCTTGAGCCGCGCCACATGGATGGCGTCCGTGCCCGCCGGCTCAAGCCGCGCGATCACGGTGTCCAGGTCCCGGTGTTCGGTTCGCAATTCGTGCAGTCGGCGCAGCAGGTTGTCCCTGTCGATGATCATGGGCCGTGCAGATCTCCGTCTCCCAGCCACATAGCGCCAAGCCGCGCCCCTGGTCCAGCGCGCATGCCCACCATACTCTGCGCCGCATGATCGACACCGCCCGCTTCCTGGCCGACCTGCACGAATTGCGGCAGATCGGCGCCTTCAAGACCGGCGTGCACCGGCCGACCTATACGCCCGATGACATGCGCAGCCGCCATTGGCTGATGGACCGCATGCGCGAGGTGGGGCTTGTGCCCAGCATGGATGGCCTGGGCAATGTGCTGGGCCGCCACCCCGGACCCGGCCCGCATCTGCTGGTGGGCAGCCATATCGAGACGCAGGACGAGGCCGGCTGGCTGGATGGCGCGCTCGGCGTGGTGGCGGGGCTGGCACTTGCCCGTGCGGGGCTTGCCGTCGATGTCGTCGCGTTTGCCGACGAGGAGGCGCATTACGGTAGCTTCCTGGGCAGCCGCAGCCTGATCGGCGAGGTTACCGAGGCCGAGATCGACGCCGCGCGCCATTGCATCCATGGCAAGCCGCTGCGCGAGGCGCTGGCCGAGGCGGGGCTTGCGGGGCTGCCGCGCGCCAGGCTCGCCCCCGCGCGCTACAAGGGTTTTCTGGAACTGCATATCGAACAGGGCTCCAAGCTGGAGAATGCCGGGCTGCGCAGCGGCGTGGTCACCGGCATTTTCGGTGTGCGGCTGTTCCGCATCACGGCCATCGGCCAGCAGGACCATACCGGCGGCACCACCATGGCCGAGCGGCGTGATGCGCTGGTGGCCATGACGCGTGTGCTGGCGATGATCGATGCCGAATTCCCCCGCCAGATCGGCGATGGCACGGTCTGGACCTGCGGGCGGCTGGTGGTGGAGCCCAATGCGCCGCACATCATCCCCGGCCGGACGGAGGCCATCTTCTCCTTCCGCGACCTGGACGAGGCGGTGCTGGACCGGCTCTCCGACACGCTGCGCCGCATCGTGGCCGAGGCGGACCGGCGCGACCGCTGCGCCGTCACGCTCGAACCCGTCAGCCGTTCGGCGGCGGCGCTGGCTGATCCCGCGCTGCATGCGGCGCTGATCGGGGCCGCCAACCGCCATGCCAATGGCGCCTGGCAGCCGATGCCTTCAGGTGCGATCCATGACGCGCAGCACATGGCCAAGGTGATGCCCGCGGCCATGCTGTTCACGCCCTCGATCGGCGGCATCAGCCATCATTGGAGCGAGGACACGAAGGAAGAGGATCTGGTGCTGGCGATCCGCATCCTTGGGGATGCGGCGGCGCAGCTGTTCAGCCTTCGATCCTGATCCCCAATTCGCGAATCAGCGGCCGCCACACCCGGTTTTCCGCCTCGACAAAGGCGTTGAATTCCGCCGGCGACCAGGGGCGATACTCGATGCCAAGCAGCCCCAGCCGCTGCTGCAACTCCGGCGATTGCATGGCGGTGATCATCTCGCGCGAGAGCCGCTCGATCACCGCAGCCGGTGTCGCGCGCGGCACGCTCATGCCCTGCCAGCCATAGGCCACGGCTTCGGCGAAGCCCAATTCGCGCAGCGTCGGCACATTGGGCGCTTCGGGCGCGCGCGCCTCATTCATCACCGCCAGCGCCCGCACGCGCCCGTCGCGGATGAAGGGCAGGCCGGTCGCGGTGTCGATCACCACGCACTCGATATTGCCCGCGAGCAGTTCCTGCATCGCCGCCGGCCCGCCGCGGAAGGGCACATGCTCCGCGGCCAGCCCGGTGCGGCGCTTGACCATCTCCATCGCCAGATGGTGCGGGCTGGCGACCGCCGGCGTGCCGTAATTGGGCGCCCGCGTGCGTGAGGCTGCGTTGAAGGCCGCGAAATCCGCCCAAGGGCTATCCGGCCGCACCACGATGTAGAGCGGAAAGCGCCCGATGAAGCCCACGCCCGTGAAATCCGTGTCCGGGTTGTAGGGCAGGCGGGCATAGAGCGCCGGATTGTAGGTCAGGATGCCGTTGTCCACGTGCATCCAGGTATAGCCATCAGCCGGTGCGCGCGCGACCAACTCGCTCGCCACCACCGCACCGCCGCCTCCGAAGCCCCACCGGGCGGATAGCCCACGATCCAGCGGATCGGCCGGTCAGGCGTCCAGCCCTGGGCCAGGGCCGGGGCGACCCCAGAGGCTGCGATGGCGGAGAGCGCGAGCGCGCGACGGGTGATGGACATGCGGGTTCTCCCAGGATGGCGCATGGTGGCGCGGCGCGACGCCGCTTCCAAGGGGTATCAGCGCTCGCGGCGCACCAGGCGGGCGGCGTTCAGCACGCCTTCCGCGACATGCCAGGGCGTGCTGGCCCGTGCCAGGCCCTGGCCGCGCACGGTGACGCGGTAGCCCACCGCCTCGCGCAGCATGTGCTTCGCGGCATTGTCGGCGGGCTCCAGGTCCAGCACGCGCAGGGTGATGCGCCCGGTTGCGGTCTCGATGCAGACCGCGCCGTCGAAGCGCAACTGCATGGCGGAGAAGGCGCCCGCTGTGGGGTGGGTGCCGCGGGCCAGCGCGAGCCTGCCGGTCAGAGGCTCGCCAGGGCGCAGGCAATCTGCCTGCGCCGGGAGCGGCGCGGCCAGCAGCAGCATGGTGAAGATCCGCGAATGCATACCCCCAATTGCCATGGCATGCGGTGCTGCGTCCATGCCGCGGTTGCGCGGTTGCTGCCCGCGGTGCTTCTCTGCCGCGACAGGAGAGC
>JAPLOK010000297.1 GCA_026400775.1 Alphaproteobacteria bacterium
GGAACGCATCGTGCAGGAAAGCGCGCGCATGGCGGCAGCGGTTGCCGTTGCGATGGAAGAGCAGCAAACCACAGTGGGCAGCCTGGATGCGCGCATGGCCACACTCACACGCATCGGCCAGGCCAGCGCCACGGCCGCGGAGGAACTGACCATCACCATGATCGAACTCTCCCGCATGGCCTCTGAGGCGCGGGGGGCGGCGGAGAAACTGGCAGGTGGGCGTGACTGACAATGCCGCGATCCTGGTGATCGATGACAGCGCCTTCAACCGGCTGCTGCTGAAGCGCCGGCTGGACGAGCTGGGCTATGGCGAGCCGGCCATGGCGGAGAATGGCGTCGCCGGTCTGGCGGCCATTGACGCGCGGCGTTTCGACGCCGTGCTGCTGGATCTGGAAATGCCGGAACTGGACGGCATCGGCGTGCTGGAGGCGCTGCGTGGCCGCCCCGACGCGCCGCCGGTGATCGTGATTTCGGCGCATACCGAAATGTCCGGCGTGATCCGGTGCATCGAGCTGGGCGCGGAAGATTACCTGCCGAAATCCTTCGACCCGCCGCTGCTGAAGGCCCGGCTTTCGGCGGTGCTGGAAAAGAAGCGCCTGCGCGACTTGGCGGCCGAACGCCTGGCCGCGCTGGAGGCGGAGCTGGACAGCGCGCGGCGCGCGCAGCTCTCACTGGTACCGCGCCATGTGGCGTCGATGAATCGCGGCCAGGTGAAGCTCGCCGCGCATATGGAACCCGCGCGCCAGGTGGGCGGCGACCTGTATGAATGCATGATGCTGGACGGCCGGCATCTGCTGTTCGGCGTGGCCGATGTCTCGGGCAAGGGCGCGCCTGCTGGGCTGACCATGGCGCGCACGGTGGGGCTGGTGCGCGCGGCGGCGCGCATCACCGCCGCGCGGGGCGAAATGCCTGATCCGGCGGCGCTGCTGGCCGCGGCCAATGATGATCTCTCTGCCGATAATCCCGATATGACCTTCGTCACCGCCTGCCTTGGCGTGCTGGACATGGAAACCGGTGCGGGCAGCATTGCGCTCGCGGGCCATGACCCGCCGGCGATCGTGGCCGGCGGTGCGGTGCGCGTAATGACCGGCCTGCCGGTGAACCCCGCGCTTGGCGTGATGGAAGGCCTGCCCTATGCCGCCATGCCTTTCGCATTGGCACCTGGCGAGGCGATGGTCCTGTTCACCGATGGCGTGACCGAAGCCGACGACCCAGATGGCGAATTCTACGGCCGCGCGCGCATGGATGCGGCACTGGCCGGCGCCGAACACACGCCCGATGCGCTGATGCTGGCCGTGCTGCGCGACCTGGAGCGCTTCGTGCGCGGCGCCCCCCAGGCTGATGACATCACGCTGATGGTGTTGGGCTTCAGCTGATCTCGCGCCGTACGATGGCCGCACCCTCGGCCAGCGCGCGCAGCTTGCCGAAGGCCGTCTCGCGCGAGAGGTACTTCATGCCGCAATCGGGCGCCGGCACCAGGCGTTCCGGCGGCAGGTGCTTCAGGCCCGCGCGGATGCGCGCGGCCACCGTTTCGGCGCTTTCCACCTGCGCATCACCCATGTCCAGCACGCCCAGCATGATGGTCTTGTTGGAGAGATCCTTCAGCACGCCGAGATCGAGCTTGGGCTGCGCGGCTTCAATGGAAATCTGCGACGCCGTCGTGTCCGCCAGCTGCGGCAGAAAGGAATAGCCCGAGGGCTTTTCCTGCACGATCGCCGCATAGCCGAAGCACAAATGGATCACCGTCGTGCACGGCACGCCCACCAGCGCGCGGTTCACCGCTTTCACGCCATAGCGCGCCGCCTGCACGGGGCGCGCCTGCAACCAGGGTTCGTCCAGCTGGATGACATCGGCGCCGGCCGCCACGAGCTCAAGCGCCTCGGCCGCGACCACGTCCGCATAGGCCATGGCGACGGCTTCTTCGTCGCCGTAATGCTCATCCTTCGCCTGCATCGACAGCGTGAACGGCCCAGGCAGTGTGACCTTGATCTTGCGGTCGGTGTTGGCGCGCAGGAATTCGACATCCCGCGCCTCCACCGCATGGCGGCGTGCGATCGGCCCCACGATGCGCGGCACTGAGGTCATGCGCCCGGCGCGGCCCATCACCTTGGCGGGGTTCTCCACGTCGACGCCGTCGAGGGCCAGCGCAAAGCGGTTGGAATAGCTCTCGCGCCGCATCTCGCCATCGGTGATGATGTCGATGCCCGCGCGTTCCATGTCGCGGATGGCGATCAGCGTCGCATCATCCTGCGCGCCTTCCAGCGCATCCTCGGCCACGCGCCAGACCTCCTTCAGGCGCACGCGCGGCACCACATTGGCGTGCAGCACTTTGTGGTCCACCAGCCAGGCAGGCTGCGGATAAGAACCGACGACCGTGGTAGGGAGCAGCATGGCGGGTTCTCCTCGTTGCGTGCGCAACACCACATCGCTAGACCATGCGCAATACATGGAGGAACCGATGCAGGATTTGGACGTCAACCAGATCACCGATGCCGCCATCGCCCAGATGGCCAATACGCCCGACCCGCGCATGCGCGAGATCATGGACGCTGCGATCCGCCACCTGCATGATTTCGCGCGCGAGGTGAAGCTCAAGCCCGAGGAATGGCTGCAAGGTATCGCCTTCATGACCGCGGTGGGCCAGATGTGCACGCCGTACCGGCAGGAATTCATCCTGCTATCCGACGTGCTGGGCCTGTCGCGCCTGGTCAACGTCATGCACGACGCATCGGGCCGGGAACCGGAAGGCACCGAAGCCAGCCTGCTCGGCCCCTTCTTCCGCGAAGCAGCACCCGTCGTGCCGCTGGGCGGGACAATCGCACACCACGCCAAAGGCCCGGAGGTGATGATGTTCGGCCAGGTGGTGGACGCAGCCGGCAAGCCCGTGCCGCATGCCTGGATCGACGCCTGGCAGACCGATGCGGAGGGCCTCTATGACCTGCAGGCGAACAACCCCGAAGTGATGGACATGCGCGGCCGCGTGCAATGCGACGAGCAGGGCCGCTACCATGTGCGCACGTTGAAGCCGCTGGGCTATTCCATCCCGATGGACGGGCCGGTGGGTACGATGGTGAAGCTGCAGAACCGCCATGGCATGCGGCCGGCGCATATCCATATCCTCGTCTCCGCACCCGGTTATCGCGAACTGGTCACGGCGCTGTATCTCGGCGATGACCCGAACATCGACAGCGACACGGTGTTCGGCGTCTCCTCGTCGCTGGTGGTGACGCCGGCGACAGGCATGGCGGATTCGCCAGCACCTGCGATGCCGTCCATCCGCTACGACTTCGCGCTGTCCCGCGATGATGAAGGCGGCGGCGGCCGGGTCGGTTCCGACCCGTCCAAGCTGGTGCCCGCGGGCTGAGTTCTCGACACTGGGAGGAAACAACACATGACCATCACCAGACGCCTTCTGGCGGCAGGCAGCGCTGCCCTGCCCTTTGCCGCGCATGCGCAGGCCCAATGGCCGGAACGCGCGGTACAGATCGTGCTACCCTATCCGCCGGGCAATGCGATCGACCTGCTGGTGCGCGCGCTCGCCGCGCAGATGACGCCACTGCTGGGGCAGTCCGTCGTCGTGCTGAACCGCGCGGGTGCGGCGGCGGTGGTGGGTTCCGTCTCGGTGATGCGCGCGCCTGCGGATGGCTACACGCTGCTCTTCGTGCCCGCACTGGTGGCTTCCGTGCTGCCGGCGACGCAGCCGCAATCGGGGTTGCAGGTGAACAGCTTCATCCCGGTCTGCCAGACCTTCAGCAATTCCATGGCGCTGGTGGTCCGCCCAGAGAGCTCCTTCCGCACCCTGCGCGACCTGCAGGCGGCGGCGCGCGCCCGACCCGCGCACGTGACCTATGGCACGCTCGGTGTCACCTCCATCCCGCATCTGGCGATGGTGCAATGGGCGGCAAGCGCTGGCGTTGAGGTGGAGCATGTGCCCTTCAACGCCGATGGCGTGGTGATGACCGAGGTGCTGGCCGGGCGCATCGATGTGGGTTCGATCGTGCTGGGCAGTGCGGCCGGCCGCAATGACCTGCGCGTGCTGGCGGTGTTCGACGCGCAGCGCCACCCCGACTGGCCAGATGCACCCACCGCGCGCGAGCAGGGCTTCGACGTGCTGCCCGCCAGCTTCGGCGGCATCTTCGCGCCCGCCGGTACGCCGGAGCCGATCCTGGCCCGCATCGAACAGGCCTGCACCCAGGCCGCGCAATCCGAGCCTTATCGGACCGCCGCGCGCACAGGCTCGCAGCCGCCCAACTACTTCCTTGGCCGCGCCGATTTCGCCCGCCGCCTGCAGCAGGATATTGACGACAAGGCTGCGGTGCTGCGCAACATTCGCCTCAACTGAGGGCGAAACCGGCCCTCTCGCCTGGGAGGGCCGCCATGACCATCACACGACGCCACTTAGCTGTGGCGGCTGCCGCCCTGCCGCTGGCCAAGGCCCGCGCGCAGGAAGCCTTCCCCAGCCGGCCCATCCAGGTCGTCATGCCCTATGCGCCGGGCAATGCGACGGATGTGCTGCTGCGCGCCCTGACGCCGACCGTGGCATCGCTGCTGGGCCAACCGGTTGTGGTGATCAACCGCGAGGGGGCGGCGGGCGCGGTCGGTTCGGCCAGCGTGGCGCGCGCCGCGCCCGATGGCTACACGCTGCTCTTTGTGCCCGCGCTCGTTGCCTCGGTGCTGCCGGTGACGCAGGCGGGCAGCGGGCTGCGCCCGGAGAGCTTCGCACCCATCTGCCAGACCTTCAGCAACACCATGGCGCTGGTGGTCCGCCCCGACAGCCCCATCACCGATCTTCGCGCCTTGCAGGCCGCCGCCCACGCGCAGCCGGGGCGCATCACCTATGGCACGCTGGGCATCACCTCCATCCCGCATCTGGCGATGGAGCAATGGGCAGCGGCCGCTGGCGTGCAGGTGGAACACGTGCCCTATCGCTCCAGCGGCATGGTCATCACCGAATTGCTGGCCGGACGCATCGATATCGGCGCGATCGTGCTGGGCACGGTGCCGGGCCTGCGAGAGATGCGCATGCTGACCGTCTTCGATGCGCGCCGGCACCCCGATTTCCCCGATGCGCCGACCGCGCTGGAACAGGGCTTCGATGTGCAGCCCGCGAGCTTCGGCGGCCTCTTCGCGCCCGCGGGCACGCCGGAACCCGTGCTGGCCCGGCTGGAGGCCGCCTGCCAGTCGGCAGCGGTATCCGAGACCTATCGCAGCACCGCTCGCACCGGCTTCCAGCCGGCGGATTACTACCGCCCGCGCGTGGAATTCGCTCGCCGCCTGCGCCAGGACATCGACGACAAGGCGGCGGTGCTGCGCAACATCCGGCTAAACTGAGGCGACGCGCGCGCTGGCCGGCACGCCCGCTTCGGCCAGTGCCGCGTTCTGGCGTTCGGTCATGCCTTCCTCGGTAAAGCCGTCGATGAGTTCCATAAACATGCGGTGCCAATTGTGTTCCGCGCGCAGCCTGGTGAAGGCGGAACCCAGCCCAATCGCGGCGCGGTCCATCAGCGGGAATTCGCGCGGGATGCGCACGGATTGGCCGGTGCGCTTGGATTCCTCGCGCAGCTGCTGGTGCACGCCCTCGGCCACGCGGCGGCCGATCTGCAGATCGTCCAGGTCCTGGATGGGACCGACCTGGTCGCGGATCAGCGGTGCGTAGAGAAAATCCGCCCAGCGCTTCAACGCCAGGATGGTGTCGCGCGAGAGATCGCGGAAACCCCAATCCTCGAAGGCAGCGACGGCCTTGTCCTCGTCATTGTCGCGGATACCCTCAAACAGGCGGATCACGCCGCCGATGAACTTCGGCGAGAAGACGCGGATGACGCCGAAATCCAACAGCGAAATGCCGCCGGCATCGGAGCTGGATGGCTGGCGCACCAGGTAGTTGCCCAGATGCGGATCACCATGGATCACGCCGAAGCGATACAACGGGTGATACCAGGCGCGGAACAGCCCCGCTGCGTAGAGGTTACGTTCCTCCTGTGGCGGGTCTTCTTCCATGCGCTTGAGGAAGGAGCCGCCATCGACCCAGCTCATGGTCAACAGGCGTTTGGTGGTCAGTTCGGGCACGTTCTTCGGCACGCGCACCAGGTCGGAGCCGGAGAGCATGATGCCGTACATGGTCTGGTGCGACGCCTCGCGCGTGTAGTCGAGTTCCTCACGCAGGCGTTCGGAGAGTTCGTCATAGACGTCGCCGTTTTCCAGCGTGCGGTCCATGCGCTGGTAGATGCCCATGGCGAGCTTCAGCTGCCGCAGATCGGCTTCGACCACGCTGGGCATGTCCGGATATTGCAGCTTGCATGCGACCGGCGTGCCGTCATGCAGCCGGGCGCGATGCACCTGGCCCAGTGACGCCGCAGCCGCTGCCTCCTGCCCGAACTCGGCGAAGCGCGACTGCCAATCTGCGCCCAGTTCCGCGGTCATGCGGCGCTTGACGAAGGCCCAGCCCATGGCTGGCGCGTTGGACTGCAGGGTGGCCAGTTCGCGCGCATATTCCTCGGGCAGCGCGTCGGGCACGGTGGAGAGGAACTGCGCCACCTTCATCATCGGGCCTTTCAGCCCGCCGAGCACGGCCTTCAGGTCATTCGCGTGGCTAGCCTTGTTGGTCTTGATGCCGAGAAAACGCTCGCCTGCCACGCGGGCCGCGATGCCCGTGACGGCACCGGAGGTACGCACCATGCGGCGCATTTCGCCGAAGAGGCTGTTCTCAGCCATCGGCTTGCTCCAGTTCATCGATAAAGCCCGCAATCACATCCAGGCCGCGATTCCAGAAACTGGGTTGGGAGGCATCCAGGCCGAAGGGGGCGAGCAATTCCTGATGTCGCAGCGTGCCGCCGGCTCGCAGCATGGCCAGATATTTCTCCTCGAAATCTGGCACCGTGCCGTCTCGGTAGACGCCGTAGAGCGCGTTCACCAGGCAATCGCCGAAGGCATAGGCGTAGACGTAGAACGGCGTGTGCACGAAGTGCGGGATATAGGCCCAATAGGACGCGTAATCCGGCGTGAACTCGAAGGCGTGGCCGAGGCTCTCCGTCTGCACCTGCAGCCAGATCTCGCCGATGCGCTCGCTGCTGACCTCACCCTTGCGGCGCTCATCATGCAGCAGCGTCTCGAAGCGATAGAAGGCGATTTGCCGCACCACCGTGTTCAACATGTCCTCCACCTTGCCGACCAGGAGGATGCGCCGGCGCTTCGGGTCCGTCTCGGCATCCAGCATCGCGCGGAAGGTCAGCATCTCGCCGAAGACGCTGGCGGTTTCCGCCAAGGTCAGCGGCGTGGAGGACATCAGATAGCCCTGCTCAGCCGCCAGCCGCTGGTGCACGCCATGGCCCAGCTCATGCGCCAGCGTCATCACATCGCGCGCCTTGCCGTGGTAGTTCAGCAGCAGATAGGGGTGCGCGGACGGCACGGTGGGATGCGCAAACGCACCGCTCGCCTTGCCCGGCCGCAACGCGGCATCGATCCAAGGCTTTTCGAAGAAGGGCGCCGCGAGTTCCGCCAGCTTCGGGCTGAACGCGCCATAGGCCGCGCGCACCCGCGTCACCGCATCGGGCCAGGCGATCGTGCCGTCCGCATCGGCCGGCAGCGGCGCGTTGCGGTCCCAATGCATCATCTTCTCAAGGCCGAGCCACTTCGCCTTCATCGCGTAGTAGCGGTGCGACAGGCGCGGGAAGCTGTCGCGCACAGCGGTCACCAAGGCATCCACCACCTCGTCCTCGACCATGTTGGCGCGGTTGCGGAAGCTGCCGGGGCGCGGGTAGCGGCGCCATTTGTCGTCGATCTCCTTGTCCTTGATCAGCGTGTTGGTGATCAGGCCAAACAGGCGCAGCCGGCTGCCGAAGGCATCCGACACGCCCTTCGCCGCGGCCTCGCGCTTGGCGCAATCGCGGTCGGACAACTGGTTCAACGCGGCGGAAACCGAGACCTCATGGCCATCCACCGGCACCGTCATGTTGGCGACGGTCTCATCGAACAGCCGCGTCCAGGCAGCGCTGCCGGCGACATCCTTTTCGTGCAGCAACCGCTCCATCTCGTCGGACAACTGGTGTTCGCGAAACACACGCGAATCCCGCAGCCACGGCCGATACCGCGCCAGCGCCGGACTGCCCGCCATCGCGCTTTCCAGCGCGGCCTCGTCCAGCAGATTCACCTCCAGCGAGAAGAACACCGTATGGCTGGAAATCGCCGTCACGCGCTCCTGCATGGTCTGGTAGAAGCGACCATTCGCGGGGTCCTGCGCATCGGTCGCGAAGGTCAGGCTGGCAAAGCTCATCACCCGTCCCAACACCTCGCGCATGCGCTCGTATTCAGCGATGGCGCCGGCCAGGGCATCGCCGGACAGCGCGCCCAGCCTGCCGGCGTAGCGCTTGGCGAAAGCGGCGGCCTGCTCTTCCGCATGCGCCAGGTCTTCGGCGAGCTTCGGATCATCCGCAGCCCTATACAGATCCGACAAATCCCAACCGGGCAGCCCGTCGCTGCCTCCGGACGAGTCAAGCGGTGCGCGGGGAATGGAAAAAGGGGCTGGGATTGCTTGCATTCTCTCCATATATGCGCTTCAGCGCCGGGGCCAACCCGCGCGCGGGGATTGGCTTCAAAACGCAAGAAATTTCCGGGGGGATTTCCATGCACGGCACCTTGCCTGTCACGCAGGAGATGACGGTCGGCGGCTGGCGCAGCCTGCCGCACATGATGCTGGGCCTTGCCACGCGCCAGCCCGACCGCGCGATGCTGCGCGGCTGGCGCGACAAGGCCTGGCACAGCGTCACCTGGGGCCGCTTCGCGGAGCGCGTGGCCGCTGTAGCGGCCGGGCTGCGCGCACTGGGCGTCGCGCATGGCGACCGCGTGCTGCTGGTCAGCGACAACCGTCCCGAATTCCTCATCGCGGACACCGCCATCATGGCGATAGGCGCCGTCACCGTGCCGACCTATACCACCAACACCATCCCCGACCACGCGCATGTGCTGCGCGATTGCGGCGCGCGCGTCGCCATCACCAGCAGCGACACACTGGCTGGGCGCGTGCTCGCCGCGGCCAGCCAGGCGCATGGCCTCGACACGCTGATCTGCATGGAAACGCCGCCGCCCTGCCCCGAGGGAATGCGCGCCTTCGAATGGTCCGCGCTGGAAGCGACGCCCGCCGACACTGCAGCCCTGATCGCCGAGGTCGAGCACATCCCGCCCGGGCGGCTGGCCTGCCTGATCTACACCTCCGGCACCGGGGGCAACCCCAAGGGCGTGATGCTGCCGCACCGCGCCATGCTGTCCAACGCCGAGGGCGCGCGCGGCGTGCTCGGTGACATGAACCTTGATGGCGGGCGTTACCTCTCCTTCCTGCCGATGTCGCACAGCTACGAGCACACGGTGGGCGGCTTCATCCTGCTGATGCTGGGCGTGGAGGTGATCTATTCGCGCGGCGCCGACCGCATGGCCGCCGAAATGGCCGAGTTCAAGCCCACCGTCATCACCGCCGTGCCGCGCCTGTTCGAGGTGCTGAAGTCGCGCATCACCGCGCAGGTGGAGAAGGATGGCGGGCTGAAGGAGAAGCTGTTCAACAAGGCCGTCGCATTGGGCCTGCGCAAGATGGATGGCCCGCGCCTGGGCCTGGCCGATCGCGTGGTGGATGCCGTGCTGGAGCGCCTGGTGCGCGACAAGATTCGCGCGCGGTTCGGTGGCCAAGTGCAATTGATGGTCTCGGGCGGCGCGCGGCTGGACCCTGATCTGTCGGGCTTCTTCCTGGCGCTCGGCATGCCGGTGATTCAGGGTTACGGGCAATCCGAGGCGGGGCCCGTGGTGTCGGTGAACCTGCCCTGGGCGAATGACCGCCGCACAGTGGGCGGCGCGCTGCCGGGCGTCGAAGTGAAGATCGCCGAGGATGGCGAAATCCTGATCCGCGGCGGCCTGGTGATGGACGGCTATTGGGGCAACGAAGACGCCTCCCGCAACGCGCTGCGCGACCTGCCGGGCGATGCAAATGGCGCTTGGCTGCACAGCGGCGATGTCGGGCATGTCGACGCCGCCGGCCGCATTCACATCACCGACCGCAAGAAGGATTTCATCAAGCTGCTGGGCGGCGACATGGTCGCACCCTCGAAGCTAGAAACCATGCTAATGGCGGAGGCGGAAATCGCGCAGGCCGTGGTCGCCGGAGAAGGCCAGCCGGGCATTGTCGCATTGATCGTGCCGACAGAAGGGCTGGAAGCGGAGGTGGACCGCGCACTCGCGCGCGTGAATGCACGGCTGGCCACCATAGAGCGCATCCGCCGCTGGCGCACACTCGAAGAGCCCTTCACCACCGAGAACGGCCTGCTGACCGCCAGCATGAAGACCAAGCGCCGCGAAGTGATGGCGCGCTACGCCGACGAACTGGCGGCCTTGCAGAAGTAGCCGGCACATGCTGCGCTGACGCACAGCGAGCGAAGGTGGCGCCGGTGACTCTGGTGAAGGGCTTTGCCCTCTCCCAGACCCCCACCCACCAAGGGCCGAAAGGCCCTTGGAACCCATGCATCATTCGCCGGATTGGGGAGGGGGCATCAAGGTCGCCCCCTCGGTGAAGGGCGCCCTGCCCCCTCCCCAATCCGGCGAATGACGCACACCGGTTCCAGGGGTCGTTGACCCCTGGTGGGGGGAGGTCTGGAAGGGGGCAAGGCCCCTCTCCAGGGCCAACAACGCCACCCGCGCCCACAGCGGGAGCACAGCGCATGCCTGATACTGGCCTGACCAATTCGGCGATCATCAACGCGTATATGCAGCGCACGCCAGGCAGTGCCGCGTTGCACACGCGCGCATTGGGCAGCCTGCCCTCGGGCATTGCGCATGACAGCCGCTGGCTGAAGCCGTGGCCGCTTTACGTGGATCGTGGCGAGGGCGCGTATAAGTGGGATGTCGATGGCAACCGCGTGGTGGACCTGTTCGGCGGCCACGGCAGCCATCTGCTGGGCCATTGCCCGCCCGCCGTGGTGGAAGCGACCATCGCGCAGATGCACAAGGGCAGCCAGTTTGGCGCCGGGCATGCGATGGAAATCGAATGGGCCGCCTTGATCCAGGAATTGGTGCCGTGTGCGGAGCGCGTGCGCTTCACCGCCTCTGGCACCGAGGCCACACACATGGCAGTGCGCCTGGCGCGTGCCTTCACCGGCAAGCACAAGGTGCTCCGGTTCCATCGCCATTACCACGGCTGGCATGACGTGATGGCCTTCGGTGTAGACAATCATTTTGATGGCACGCCCACCCCCGGCGTGCCCGAGGCCACCGCCGACGGCGTGCGCCTGCTGCCACCCAATGACATTGCTGCCGTGCGCGCGCTGTTCGAGCGCGAGGGCGATTTCGCCGCAGTGATTCTGGAACCGATCGGCGCCACCACCGGCATCGTGCCTATCGGTGGCGATTTTCTGCGCGCCCTGCGCGACGTCACGCGCGAACACGGCGTGCTGCTGATCATGGATGAGGTGGTGACCGGCTTCCGCCTGGCCCCGGGCGGCGCGCAGGAAGCGCGCGGTGTGACGGCCGATCTGTGCACCATGGCGAAGATCGTCGCCGGCGGCATGCCCGGCGGCGCGGTGGCCGGACGCGCAGAAATCCTGGAAGCGCTGGACTTCGAAATCACCGCCAGGAAGGGCAAGGAAAAGATCAAGCACCCCGGCACCTACAACGCCAATCCCGTATCGGCCGCGGCCGGCATCGCCATGCTGAAAGCCGTGCGCGACGAAGACGCCTGCGGCCGCGCCAACCGCGCGGGTGCAGCGATGCGCAGCGCGCTGAACAAGGTGCTGGCCAGCGAGGACATGCCCTGGGCGGTCTACGGCGAATTCAGCTTCTTCTTCCTGTTTACCAACCCCGACGGGCTGGATGTGAATCCGCTGGGCTTCGACGCAACGGCGCTATCAGGCGCCGCCTTCAAGCCGGACCCGCGCAAGTCGCTGCAGCAGAAAATCCATCTGGGCATGATCATCAATGGCGTGGACCCGATGGGACATCGCGGCGGGATACTCTCGGCGGCGCATGATGCCGAAGCGATCGGCCGCACCGCGGATGCGCTGCGCACGACAATCCGGATGCTGAAGGCAGAGAGCGAAATCTGAGGTTATTGCGAATCACTCTCATTCGCATTACGCTGGGCGCACCCTGCAAAGGAATACGCCCATGGCCACTCGCGGCATCCCCCGCTGGCCCCTGCTGAACGCCGAAGCCGCGGCGCTGTCGCCGGCGGAATCGCTGGTTCTGGACGCGATGCGCCACTGGGCGGCCTCGCGCGAACCGATGCCCAGCGCCGCCTTGGTCCTGGCCGCGGGCGGCGCCGAGGCGCTGGCCGTACCGCTGGACGCCCTGTTGCGTTGCGCCGGCATCGCGCCGGCCTGCCCGCTATGCCCCAGCGTGTCGCGCGATGAGGCCGCGCTGCTCGCCGCCATCGCGCTGGCGCAGCATGGCGATCGCTCAAGCGCGCTGGCCATGCTGGGCCAGGTGGCACCACCCATCGCTGCCTATCGTGCCATGGGCGCGGTGCTGAGCCTGGCCGGCGGTCTGGCACGCGCCGGCCATGCGCTGGCGCATCCGTTCAGGCCAGGCTGACCAACTCAGCCCCTTCATCCACGCTATCGCCGGGCGCGCAATTCACCGCGGCCACCTTGCCGTCACGCGGCGCGGTCAGGCGGATTTCGGTCTTCATCGCCTCCAGCAGGACCAGCACCTGGCCGGCGGTGACGGCATCACCCACCGCACATTGCATGGCAACAACGCGGCCAGGGATGGGCGCGTTCAGGCGCCGATCGGCCGTGGCTGCGGCGCTTGCCGGCGCATAGGCATCGCCCAACGCCAAGCGATGCGGCGTCCCGTCATGCGTGACGCGCCAGACGCCGTCTTCCTCAGGCGCGATGCGCGCCGCGGGCAACGCGAACCACTCGCCGCCATCCACCTGCGCCTGCCCGCCGCGCAGCACGACACGGCACGGCAGGCCATCGGCGTCGATGCGCAAGGCGGTCTCTCGCACGCCGAACAACTGCCAGGAATCGGCGCGCTGCCAGGCACCATCACCCGCCCCCCTGGCGACCGAGGCCGCGACCTGCGCCACCACCAAGTCGGGCGCAGGATCGGGCGCACGCAGCAGCGTCTCCGCCTCGCGCGCGATGAACCCGGTATCGGGCACGCCCGCGCGCATGGCCGGCGCGCGCAGCAGGCGGCGCAGCAGCACGGCATTGGTAGTCACGCCCTCGACCACCGTATGGCCCAGGCCTTGCAGCAGCGCATCCAGCGCAGCCGCGCGATCGGTGGCATGCGCGATCAGCTTCGCCACCATCGGGTCGTAGAACGACGTGACGGCATCGCCCGCCTGGACACCGGCATCCACGCGCAACGCCTTGGGCAGACGCAGCAACGACAATCGACCGACGGAGGGGCGGAAATCCTGCGCCGGGTCTTCGGCATAAAGGCGCGCTTCGACGGCGTGGCCCTGCGGTGCGGGCGGCCAATGCGCAGGCAGTGCCTCGCCAGCAGCCACGCGCAACTGCCATTCAACCAGGTCGAGCCCGGTGATCGCTTCCGTCACCGGATGCTCCACCTGCAGCCGCGTGTTCATCTCCAGGAAGAAGGCGTCATCGCCCTCGACGATGAACTCCACCGTGCCGGCATTGGTGTAGCCGACGGCGCGCGCCGCATTCTCCGCCGCTTCGTGAAGGCGTGCACGCAATGCATCGGACAGATCCGGCGCGGGCGCTTCCTCGATCACCTTCTGGTGCCGGCGTTGCAGCGAGCAGTCGCGCGTGTGCAGGTGCGTGATGCGGCCGTGCTTGTCACCGAAGACCTGTACCTCGACATGGCGCGGGCGCTGCAGGTACTTCTCCAGCAGCATGCGCTGGTCGCCGAAGGCGGCCTGCGCTTCGCGACGCGCGCCGGCGAGTTCGGCCAGGAAATCCTCCGCGCGCAACACGGGGCGCATGCCCTTGCCGCCACCACCCGCACTAGCCTTGATCAGCACGGGGAAGCCGATGCGTGCGGCCTCGGCGGCCAGCAGCGCGTCGTCCTGCGCATCGCCATGATAACCAGGAACGGTCGGCACCCTCGCCGCCACCATCAGCCGCTTCGATTCCGCCTTGCTGCCCATGGCGCGGATCGCCGCCGCGGGCGGGCCGATGAAGGCGATGCCCGCGGCCGCGCAGGCTTCCGCGAAATCCGCATTCTCCGACAGGAAGCCATAGCCCGGATGAATCGCCTGCGCGCCCGCGCGCAGCGCCACATCCAAGATCACATCGCCGCGCAGATAGGATTCGCGCGCCGGCGCCGGACCAATCAGATGCGCTTCATCGGCGTGGCGCACGTGCATGGCATTGGCGTCCGCATCGCTGAACACGGCGATGCTGCGGATGCCCAACCGTCGCGCCGTGCGAACCACGCGAACGGCGATCTCACCGCGATTGGCAATCAGGATGGTGTTGAACATGCCGATCACATCCTGAACAGGCCGAAGCGCGTCTCCGGCACCGGCGCATGCAGCGCGGCACCCAGCGCAAGTCCCAGCACATCGCGCGTCGCGGCCGGCGGGATGATGCCGTCATCCCAAAGCCGTGCGGTCGCGTAGTATGGGTCGCCCTCGCGTTCGTATTTCTCGCGGATCGGCGCCTTGAACGCCTCTTCCTCCTCCTGCGGCCAATCGGGCTGGTTGTCGCGGCGGATGGTGGCCAGCACGCTCGCCGCCTGCTCGCCGCCCATCACGCTGATGCGCGAATTCGGCCAGGTGAACAGAAACCGCGGCGAATAGGCGCGGCCGCACATGCCGTAATTGCCTGCGCCGAAACTGCCGCCGATGATCACAGTGAGCTTCGGCACCTGCGCGGTGGCCACTGCCGTCACCAGCTTCGCGCCATCCTTGGCGATGCCGCCCGCTTCGTATTTACGACCGACCATGAAGCCCGCGATGTTCTGCAAAAACAGCAGCGGCACACGCCGCTGGCAGCACAGCTCGATGAAATGTGCACCCTTCTGCGCGCTCTCGCTGAACAGGATGCCGTTATTCGCGATGATGCCGACCTGGTGGCCCCAGATGCGCGCGAAACTGAAATGTGCACCCTTCTGCGCGCTCGCGCTGAACAGGATGCCGTTATTCGCGATAATGCCGACCTGGTGACCCCAGATGCGCGCAAAACCCGTCACCAAGGTGGTGCCGTAGCGCGGCTTGAATTCGTCGAACTCGCTGCCATCCACGATGCGGGCGATGACCTCGCGCGCGTCGAAGGGCTGGCGCAGATCGGGCGGAATGATGCCGGCCAGTTCCGCCGGGTCGTAAGCGGGCGCACAAGCACCAGCCGTCGCCGGTGGTGCGGCCGCATTCAGATTGCCCACGATCCGGCGCAGCAGCCCCAGCGCATGCCTGTCATCCGCCGCCAGGTGATCCGCCACGCCCGACAGCCGCGTGTGCACATCGCCGCCGCCGAGATCTTCGGCGCTGACCACTTCGCCGGTCGCGGCCTTCACCAGAGGTGGGCCACCCAGGAAAATCGTGCCCTGGTTCGCGACGATCACGCTCTCATCGCACATCGCCGGCACATAGGCGCCACCGGCCGTGCAACTTCCCATCACCGCCGCGACCTGCGGAATGCCGGCTGCCGACATATTCGCCTGGTTGAAGAATATGCGCCCGAAATGGTCGCGATCAGGGAAGATCTCATCCTGGTTCGGCAGGTTCGCACCGCCACTATCGACCAGATACAGGCACGGCAGCCGGTTCTGCGCCGCCACCTCCTGTGCGCGCAAATGCTTCTTGACCGTCAGCGGAAAATAGCTGCCGCCCTTCACCGTCGCGTCGTTGGCCACGATCACGCAAACACGGCCCGACACCCGCCCGATACCAGTGATGATGCCAGCCCCCGGCACCTCATCGCGATACATTCCATGCGCCGCCAAAGGCGACAATTCCAGAAACGGCGCGCCCACATCCAGCAAGCGTTCCACGCGCTGCCGCGGAAGCAATTTGCCACGCGCTGTGTGGCGCTCGCGGGCGCGTTCCGGCCCACCCAACGCAGCCATCGCGACCCGCGCGCGCAGCTCCTCCGACAGCGCCGCGTTATGAGCGGCGCGCGAACGAAACTCCTCCCCGCGCGGGTTGATCTGCGATTGGAACTTCACGCCGTTTCCCGGAACAATTCGCGCCCGATCAGCATGCGTCTGATCTCGCTGGTCCCCGCCCCGATCTCGTACAGTTTCGCATCACGCAGCAGCCGCCCTGTCGGGTACTCGTTGATGTATCCATTGCCACCCAGGATCTGGATCGCATCCAGCGCGATCTGCGTCGCCATTTCGGCTGCATACAGAATGGCGCCGGCCGCATCCTTGCGCGTGGTCCGCCCCGCATCACAGGCGCGCGCCACAGCATAAACATAAGCGCGAGCAGCGTTCATCCGCGTGTACATATCCGCGACCTTGCCCTGGATCAGCTGGAACTCCCCGATCGCCTGGCCGAACTGCTTGCGCTCATGGATATACGGCAGCACCACATCCATCGCCGCCTGCATGATACCCAGCGGCCCCGCGGCCAGCACCGCGCGCTCGTAATCCAGCCCAGACATCAGCACACGCACGCCGCCATTGACGGCGCCCAGCACATTCTCGGCCGGCACCTCGCAATCCTCGAACACCAGTTCGCTGGTGGGCGAGCCACGCATTCCAAGCTTGTCCAGCTTCTGCGCCGGCCGGAAGCCCTTGAAGCCCTTCTCCACGATGAAGGCAGTGATGCCCTTCGGTCCCGCCTCGGGATCCGTCTTCGCATAGACCACCAGCGTCTCCGCGTAATGCGCGTTGGTGATCCACATCTTGGTGCCGTTCAACACGTACCGATCGCCACGCTTCTCCGCACGCAGCTTCATCGACACCACGTCGGAACCCGCCCCCGGTTCGCTCATGGCCAGCGCGCCCAGATGCTCGCCACTGACCAGTTTCGGCAGGTATCGCCGCTTCTGTTCCTCGGTGCCGTTGCGATGAATCTGGTTCACGCACAGGTTCGAATGCGCGCCGTAGCTCAACCCCACCGAGGCACTCGCCCGGCTCACCTCCTCGATGGCGACACAATGCGCCAGGTATCCCTGCCCCGCCCCGCCGTGCTCCTCGGCCACTGTGATGCCATGCAGCCCCAGCGCGCCCATCTCCGGCCACAGAAAGCGCGGGAACTCATCCGTCCGATCAATCTCCGCCGCGATCGGCGCGATCCGGTTCGCCGAAAACCCGCGCACACTGTCGCGCAGCATGTCGAGCTCCTCGCCCAGCCCAAAATCCAGGCCGTAATCCGGCGCATTGCCCAGCATCAGCTGCCTCCCATCGTGCCAATCAAGGTTCGACCATGTCAGGCCTCGCCGCAAGCGGCCGTTGACGCCAAGACGGCCCATCGCCCGGCTGCTACAGTCTCCCCATGGAGATCGTGCACGCCGTCCTATGGATGCTCGCCGCCTGTATCGGGCTCGCCCTCCTCGCGCGCCGTTTTGACCTGCCCTACGCCGTCGTGCTGATCGTCGGCGGCATGGTGCTGGCCTTCATGCCGGGCCTGCCGGATGTTCAACTGGACCCCGATGTCGCGCTGGCCTTCTTCCTGCCGCCGCTATTGATGGCCAGCGCCTATCGTACCGACTGGCGCGCCTTCCGCCGCAACCTGCGGCCCATCCTGTTGCTGGCCGTCGGCTGCGTGATCTTCACGGCTTTCGCCACCGCCTGGGTGGCGAAAATGCTGCTCCCCGAACTGCCATGGGCCGCCGCCATCGCACTCGGCGCCATCCTGGCGCCACCCGACGCCGTGGCGGCCGCAGCCGTGCTGCAGAAACTCAACCTGCCACGCCGAATTGTGACCGTGCTGGAGGGCGAAAGCCTGCTCAATGACGGCTCGTCTCTCGTGCTGTATCGCCTCGCCGTTGCCGCCGCTCTGGCCGGCGCCTCCGCACCAGCCTGGCAGGTCGCCGGCAGTTTTGTACTGGTCGCTATCGGCGGCGTGGTGGTGGGCTTCATCGCGGCCAAGGCGATGCTCTGGGCCATACGACGCACGCATGAGCCTCTGCTCGACACCGCGACCAGTTTCGTTGCCTGCTATGTTTCGTTCCTGGGGGCGGAAGCGCTGCATCTCTCTGGCGTGCTGGCCGTGGTCACAACGGGCATCATGATCGGCCAGTCGCAGCACCATGCCTTCAGCGCGCGCACGCGCATTGAAGCGCGCCATGTCTGGCAGTTCATTGAATTTGTGCTCACATCACTGGTCTTCATCCTCATCGGCCTGTCGTTGAACGACATGCTGGATCGCCTGGCCGAGCGTGGCTGGGCCGAGTTGCTGTGGCAGGCCGCGGTGATATCAGCAGCACTGATCGCCACGCGGTTCCTGTGGGTATTCCCAACGGCCTATGCATCACGCCTGGTGCCCGCAGTGCGCCGTGCCGACCCCGCGCCGCCGATGCGCCATCTGGTCATCAATTCATGGTCGGGCATGCGCGGCGTGGTGTCACTGGCCGTGGCGCTCGCCTTGCCGCAAGGCTTTCCGGAGCGGGACCTTATCGTCTTTCTGGCCTTCGCCGCAATCCTAGTGACACTGGTGTTGCAAGGCACCACGCTCACCTGGTTGATCCGTGTGCTGCGCGTGGCCGAGCCGCGCACCGGGGGCGGCTTGGACCCGGCGGAGGCACGTGCGCGCCACGTGGTCGCCAGCGCGCAACTTGCCGCGATCGAGGCCCGCACGACCGACATCATCGATGGCCCGATCGCGGCCGATCTGCTGGGCGAGTATCGCGACCGTTCGGAGCATTTGGGCCGCTCGGCGGCCGGTGGCGGCGCCGCAGCGGCCGAGCGCGAGGCACGCCGGCGCATCCGGCTGGACGCGCTCGAAGTCGCGCGCGCCGCCCTGATGCGGCATCGCCGCGAAGAAGGGCTGCATGACGAGGCGCTGGTGAAACTGAGTCAGGAACTGGACCTGGAGGAGTTGCGCCTGCGACACGCATTGGGCGAGGGGGCCACATGAGCACGACATTGTCCCGTGCGCTGGAGGAAGCACGCCGCGGCTTGCTGGATCTCTCCACGCGCAATCGATTGCTGTCGCTGCCGGCCCTCGGCCGTTCACGCGGCGTGGTCACGCTGGATGACGAGGATGCGGATTTCGTTTGGGCCAGGCTGGCAGAGGGCAAGGGCTTTGGCTTCGAAGCGAGTGGCGCGGCCGCAACCGAGAAGCCCAAGGGCCGCGCACCGAAACGCGCCGGCAAGGCCGATGGCGTCGAGCAGGCCGGCAGCGCGACGCGCGATGAATGGCAGCGCGACGAGATGCTGCGTGTCGCCCTGGCGCCCGCCGAGCTGACGCGCCGGCTGCGCGACATCATGGCCGATACGCGCAGCGCGCGCGAGGAAACCGGCGTGCCGAGCCTGTTCATCGCGCTCGGCGCGCTGGCCTGGCGCGATGCCGGAACGCCAGGCACGGAACGCCTGGCACCGTTGGTACTGGTCCCCGCCAGCATCGAGCGCGAGGGCGTCTCCGCACGCTTCCGCTTGCGGGCCAATGCGGAGGAAGTGGCCGAGAACCTCTCGCTGCGCGAGAAGCTGGTCAGCATGGGCATAGCGCTTCCGGCCTTCGACGCGGATACCTATGACCCGACACAATGGGCCGAAACGGTCGCCGCCGTGGCGCAACGGCCGGATTGGCGCGTGGATGCGGATGCCATCGCGGTCGGGCTGTTCAGCTTCGCAAAATTCCTAATGTGGCGTGACCTTTCGCCCGATGTCAATCCGGGCCTGGCGGACCATCCGTTGGTGCGCTCGCTGGTTGGCGGTGAAGCGCTGCCGCCGCAACCGCCGGCCTTCGCGGATGACGCCGATGTGGACGCGGAAATCCCCGTAGAACGGTTGGACCATGTCGCCGATGTCGATGGCAGCCAGGCACTGGCGACGGAGTTGGTGCGCCGCGGCGGGCATGTGGTGATCCAGGGCCCGCCGGGGACGGGCAAGAGCCAGTCCATCTGCAACATCCTGGCGCAGGCGGTCCTGGATGGGCGCAGCGTGCTGTTCGTGGCGGAAAAGCTGGCCGCGCTGGAGGTGGTGAAGCGCCGTCTGGAAGGCTTGGGCCTGGGTGCCGCATGCCTCGAACTGCACAGCGAAAAGCAGTCCAAGCGCGCGGTCCTGGATGAACTGCGCGCGACACTCGCGCTGCCCGCGCCGCCGCGTGCGGAACGCGATGCGGTGGTCAAGCGCCTGGGCGAAATGCGTGGGCGGCTGAACCGCCATGCGGGCGCGATGCGCGGCGCTGTTGGGCGGTCCGACATGCCGCTGCATAGGGTGATCGGCGGGCTGGTGGCGCTGCGGCGGCGTGGCGTGGCGGCGCCGGATTTCACCGTGCCGGCGCCAGATGCGGCACAGCTTGTGGCGCTGCGCGATGCAGCGCGGGAATTGGCCGCGCGCGCGGCCGGTGCCGCCAGCCCCTGGCGCGGCGTGACAGTGGCGCTGGATGCGACGCAGGCCGAGCGCGTGCTGGCGCGGCTGCCCGGGCTGATCCGCGCCATCGCCGGCGCGCCGGACATCACGCCGACCGCCGCGCGCCCGACGCTGGCGCGCGCCCAGACGCTCGCGCGCAGGCTGGGCGAGAGCCTGGCCGATGACGCGGGCTGGCAGGGCGGTGCCGCGCGCATCGCCGCGCTGCGCACGGATCTGGCGCTGCTGGCCTCGCCCGACGGACGGCTGAAGCCTGCTGCCGCGCGCGTGCAGGGCCTGGACGAAGCACGTGCGACATTGGGCGAAGCCGGCGGCATGTTCGGCTTTCTCTCCGCCGCGCGGCGCGCGGCGAAGGCAGTGTTGGCAGAGGTCGCACGGGATGCCGATGCCGATCCGCTGCCCGTCCTGGATGCCGCCATCGCGCGGCGCGATGCGGCGGCGCGGCTTGAAGCGGCGGAGCACTGGGCGCACACCGCCTTTGGCGAATCCTGGCGTACTGGTGTTGTGGAAGCACCTGCGCAGCCCGCTGCACCGCTGACCGCGGCCTGTGCTGCGGTCGATGAATTGCAGGCGCTGCTCGGCATGGATGCCGGCGCGATACCCTTCCCCGCTATCGCCGAATGGTTGGCCGCCGCCGCCAGCGAACCTGACGCGCTGCAACCCTGGCTGGCCTGGCATCGCGCGCGCGGGGCGGCATCGGAACTGGCACCGCTGGCCGATGCGCTGGCGGCCGGCCGCATTGCGCCCGAAGCCGCGCAGGACGCCGCCGAATACGCCATGCTGGAGGCCCTGCTTCGCGCAGCGACACGCGCCGATCCGGCACTGGCCGCCTTCGATGGCGAGGGCTTTGATCGCGTCGTGGAAGAGTTCCGCGCCGCCGATGCCGCGCGTGTTGCACTGACCCGAGCGGAGGCCGCAACGGCACACCACAGTCGCATGCGCGCCGTGCGCGACACGCCCGGCCTGCGCATGCTGGCCGCCGAAATGGAGAAGCGGCGCGGCCATCTGCCGGTGCGCGAATTGCTGCTGCGGGCGGGGTCCACCGTGCAGGCGATCAAGCCTGTCTTCATGATGTCGCCGCTCTCGGTCGCGCAGTTTCTGGCGCCACCGCATGGCCTCAAGCCGGGACTTTCCTTCGACCTGCTGGTGATGGATGAGGCCAGCCAGATCGAGCCGGTGGATGCGCTGGGCGCGATTGCGCGCTGCCGGCAGATGGTGGTGGTGGGCGATGACAAGCAAATGCCACCCACGCGCTTCTTCCAGCGCATGACCACCGATGAGGAGGAGGTTGAGGCGCCGAGCGAGGAACTGGCGGCGCGCGAGGTGGAGAGCATCCTGGGCCTGGCCAATGCGCGCGGCGTGCCCAACGCCATGCTGCGCTGGCACTACCGCAGCCGGCATGAGAGCCTGATCGCGACGTCCAACGCGGAATTCTATGGCGGGCGGCTGTTCGTGCTGCCGAGTCCGCGGCCGCGTTCTGCGGCGCTCGGGCTGTCGCTGGTGAAGGTTGACGGCGAGTTGGTCGAAGGTGTCAATTCAATTGAGGCTGAAGCTGTAGCGGCCGCCGTGATTCAACATGCCAAAAACTTCCCGCGCGACAGCCTAGGAGTAGCAACATTCTCAATGAAGCAGCGGGATGCAATCGTTGATGCTTTGGAACTTTTACGCACAAAAAACCCCGAGGCGGACGCCTTCTTCTCAAGCCTGCCGAATGAACCGTTCTTCGTCAAAAATCTAGAAAACGTCCAAGGGGACGAACGTGACAGCATTTTCATAAGTATTGGATATGCGAGAAAAGGAGCTGAACACCTTCGCATGAACTTTGGCCCAGTCTCCGCTGAAGGTGGCGAACGAAGGCTCAACGTTCTGATATCGCGCGCAAAGAAGCGATGCTTGGTCTTCTCCGACATTACCGCAGATGACATAGACCTAAGTAGGAGCGATGGGGTTGGTGGCGAGAAAGCGTTGAAGAGCTTTCTGGCCTTCGCGGCAGGCGGTGTAGATGCACCCAGGGGTGGCGCGGGTGGTGGTGAATCGCCGCTGGCATCGGCGATTTCGGATGTGGTGCAGGGTGCAGGCAAGCGGGCGGTGCAGCGCATCGGGATTTCCGGCCTGTACCTGGATGTGGCGGCCGCTGGCGATGCCGGCTTCGAGCTCGGCATCGAGGCGGATGGCGCCGACTGGTCCGCGCTGCGTTGCGCGCGCGACCGCGACCGCGGCCGGCAGGGCGCACTGACGCAGATGGGCTGGCGGCTCACACGCTCATGGAGCCTGGACTGGCTGAACCGGCCGAAGGCAGCGGAAGCCAGGCTGCGCGCGGCCTTGGGCGCGCCTGTGGAGGAAGCGGCGGCGGCCATCGCGCCCGATCCGGGCCTGGCAACACCCTATGTCGAAGCGCTGCTGGAGGTGCCGAAGGACAGCCGTATGGCCGCGATACCGCCCGGTGCGCGCGCCGCCTTGGTCGCGCAGATCATCACCGCGGAAGCGCCGGTGCACACGGATGCGGTCGCCGAACGCATGCGCATCCTGTGGGGTGCGGCGGCGCTGGACGCGGCGGATCGCACAGCCATCGCGGAGGCACTGCGCTTCGCCGCCCAGCTTCACGGTACGCGCGAACAGGGCGGATTCCACAGCGCGGAGGACAGCCCACCGCCCGTGCCGCGCAACCGCGCGCAGGTGGGGGCGCATCTGCGCCGGCCCGCGATGATCGCGCCCGCTGAAATCGAGGCTGCGGCGGTTGCGCTGCAAGCCGCGACGCCGGCGCTGACAGAGAAGGAATTAGCCACCGGCATCACCCGCATGCTGGGTCTGGAAGCAAGCGCCACATCGGCGCTTGCGGTGCGTGTTGCCGCGCTGGTGGGCGCGGGGCGGGTGAAGCTCAGCGCGCCTTGAGCTGGTCGCGTATCTCGGCGAGCAGTTCCTCGGTTCGGCTGGGTGGCGGTGGGGCCTTGGCCTCTTCCTTGCCCTTGAAGCGCGCCAGCACCTTGATCATCCAGAACACCGCGAAGCCCACGATGATGAACTTGATGATGGCGTTGATGAACTTGCCCAATGCGAGCACCGCAGCGCCACCCTCGCGCGTCGCTTCCAGGCTGGCCTTGCGCTCGCCAGACAACACGACGAACAGGTTCGAGAAATCAATGCCGCCGATCAGCAGGCCGATGATGGGGTTCAGCAGATCCTCGACGGCCGAGGAGACTATGGCGGTGAAGGCGGCGCCGATCACGATGCCGACCGCCAGGTCGATCACGTTGCCGCGCATGATGAAGGACTTGAACTCCTTCAGCCATGCGGGTTCCTGAATGGGGATGGGTGATTGCATCTTGCCTTCCTCTGTTCGAATCGACATTGCGCTTCGCACCACTTTGCCCAGGACACAGCCACATGCAACGACCCGATTTCGACCAGCAGGTCACATTCCTTTACGCCGATGACGCGCCCGCCTGCTGGGATTTCTACGAGCGGGTGATGGAGTTGAAGCTGGTGCAGAACCAGGGCCGTTGCCGGATCTACGAAGTCGCTGGAAGCAGGGCCTATCTGGGCCTGTGCATGTCGCGCGCGTCACGCGTGACGGATAATCCGCGCTTGGAAGGCGGCGTGGTCTTCACCTTCGTCACCGATGATGTCGATGGTTGGTACGAGTTCCTGACGGCGAAGGGGCTGGCCATTCCGCACGCGCCGGAGTTGTCGGTGGAGTACAAGGTGTACCACTTCTTCTTCCACGATCCGGCAAGGAACACGCTGGAGATTCAGCGCTTCGAAAACCCCGCCTGGCCCCGACCCTCACCCGCATAAGCGGGCGCCGCACGCTTGGCCTTGCGGGGCGGATTCATGTCCATGGCCGCAAGCGGCAGCGCCGATCCGACCTGGATCAGCGGCTGAGCAGCACGTCCGGCAGCGCGGTCACCAGCGTGATCGGGAAAAGTGTGATCAGCACCACCGTGACCACAAGCATGCAGAAGAATGGCAGCGACGCATAAGCGACTTCCGTCTGCTCCTTGCCGGTCATGGTCTGCATCACGAACAGGTTGAAACCGAGCGGTGGCGAGACCTCCGCCAGTTCCACCAGCAACACGATGAAGATGCCGAACCACACCAGGTCGAAACCCGCCTGCTGCACGATGGGCACCACGACGGATGTGGTCAGCACGATCATCGACACACCATCCAAGGCGGTGCCGAGGATAAGGTAGACCACCGTCAGGATGGCAATGATCTCGAGGGGCCCAAGCCCCGCGGCGGCGACCAGCGAGGCGAGTGCGGAGGGAATCCCGGTCAGCGCCATCGCCTTGGTGAGGAAGGCAGCACCCGCCAGGATGAACAGGATCATGCAGGACAGGCGCGTAGCTGCCGCGAGGCTTTCGAAGAAGCTGCGCCACGACAGCGTGCGCGTCACTGCGGCCAGCACCAGACTGCCCAGCACGCCGAAGGCCGCGGCTTCCGTGGCCGTCGCCCAGCCCACGAACATGCTGCCGATCACCGCGATGATCAGGATCGCGCAGGGGATCAGCTGCATGGATTGGCGCAGCTTTTCGACGAAGGTGGTGGGCGGCTCTGGAGTGGGCTGCTTCTTCGGATTCAGCAACGCCCAGACGATGATGTAGAGGCTGAACAGCGCCATCACGATCAGTCCCGGGATCATGCCCGCGATGAAGACGCGTACAATCGAGACTTCGGCCGCGACCGCATAAACCACCATGATGATAGAAGGCGGGATCATGATGCCGAGCGTGCCGGCGGTGGCCAGCGAGCCGATCGCGACGCGCTCGTCATAGCCGCGGCGCTTCAGTTCCGGCAGCGCGATCTTGCTGACCGTGGCGCAGGTCGCGGCCGATGAACCGGACACGCTGCCGAAGATGCCGCAGGCCAGGATGTTCACATGCAGCAGCCGCCCCGGCAGCCGGTTCACCCAAGGCGCCAGTCCATTGAACAATTCTTCCGAGAGCTTGGTCCGGAACAGGATTTCACCCATCCAGACGAACATCGGCAATGCGGCGAGCGTCCAGGAGCCGGTGCTTTCCCAGAAGGCGCTGGCCAGGAACAGGCCGGGCGCGGGGTGCACGAAGGTCATCGCGATCCAGCCGGTGCCGGTCAGTGCCAGCGCGATCCACAGGCCGGTGCCGAGCAACAGGCACAACACGCAGAGCAGCATCAGGGCGAGGGTTGCGATGTCCATGGCTCAGACCTCCGCCGAGAAATCGCCGCGCGCCGCGCGGTCTTCGGCGGCCACCACATAGGCGGGCTTGCGGCCCATCAGCACGGTGACGAATTCGTCCAGGATCGCGATCAGCAGCACGCCAGCGCCCACCGGCATGGCGAGCTTCGGAATCCACAGCAGGAAAGCCACGCTGCCCTGCGCGCGGTCCTCGATCTGGTAGCTGAACAGCACGTCGTTGCCGGTCCACCACACGATGTAGCCAACCAGCACACCGGCCATCACCAGCACGCTGCCTTCGGCCACCCGTCGCGCTTGCGGACCCAGGCGCTCGATCGCGAGGCCCACGCGGATCAATTCGCCGCGGCGGAAGGTGAAGCCCAGCGCGAAGAAAGCGGAACCGACGCAGAGAAAGGCGGTCAGGTCATCCGCGCCGGGCAAGGGAATGCCGAATTGCCGCAACCCCATCTGCGCCATCATGATGGCGAAGATGCCGAAGAGGCAAAATGCGGCGAGCGCCGCGCTGCACCAGTACAGCGCGTCCAGCGCCCGCCGCGCCCACATTCAGCTGCGCGCCCGGTAGGCGGCGATCACGCGCTGGCCGTCCTCGCCGGCGCGCGCAACCCATTCCGTCACCATGGTCTCGCTGACACGTTCCATGCCGGCCAGCAGCGCGGGCGAGGCCTGCGTCACTGTCATGCCGCGCTGCGCGAGCGTGGCTTCGGCCGCGGTCAGCGCCTCGGCGCTCATGCGCCAGCCGCGTTCCTCGGCGGCGCGGGCGGCGGTGCGGATCGCAGCCTGATCGGCGGCCGAAAGCGCTGCCAGCATGCGCTGGTTCACGAACACCACGTTCTTCGTGAAGGTGAAGCCCACGGGCGTGAAGTGGCGGCTGAAATCCCAGGCGCTGCTGTCCACGCCGGTCGCCGCACTGGTGACCATGGCGTTCACCACGCCGGTGGCGAAGGCCTGCGGCACTTCGGCCGCCTGCACCAGCGTGGGCGTGGCGCCGATCAGCGTGGCGAAGCGGTTGGTCATGGCGTTGAAGGTGCGCATGCGCGTGCCGCGCAGGTTCTCCAGCGATTCCACCGGGAAGTTGGTGTAGAAGCCCGAGGACGGCCAGGGCACCATGTAGAGCACCGACAGGCCCTGGCGGTTGAAGCGCGCCTCGATCTGGCTGCGCGACAATTCCATCAAGCGACGCGCATCATCATAGTTGCGCGCCAGCTGCGGGATGCTGTCGAGTTCGAAGAACACATCCTCATTGCCGTAAGCCGAGAGCAGGATTTCGCCCAGCTGCACCTGGCCCTGCTGCGCGCCGCGCTTGATCTGCGGCATCGGCAGCAGGCTGCCATTGCTGTGCAGCTGTACGCCGACGCGACCACCGGTGCCGGCTTCAATGGCGGTGATGAATTCGCGGACGTTGCGGGTGTGGAAATTGCCGTCCGGATAGGGGGTGGCGAACTGCCACCTCGCCTGTGCGGATGCGGGCGCCAGGGCGCCTGCGAAGGGAAGTGCTGCGGCGCCAACCAGTGCGGCGCGACGATTCAGGGCCATGGATGCCTCCCGTGATGAGCCTCTGGCAGGGAGCATCGGGCGATTTCCGCAGGCTTGTCCAGCGCGCATGGGTGCAATGAAAC
>JAPLOK010000258.1 GCA_026400775.1 Alphaproteobacteria bacterium
CGTGACCTTGGCGAAGCAGTCCAGCATCTTGGGGAAGGGCTGGTTCAGGCGGATGGTGAAGACGCGGTCGCTGACTTCCGTCATGTGGGCCACGCGCGCCATCAGCACCTGGCCGAAGGCGTCGCGCCGGCCCCAGCGGCGAATGGAGGCGATGCAGTCGCGACCGCGAACCGGGCTGCCGTCATGGAAGCGCAGGTTCTCGCGCAGCGTGAAGCGCCAGAGCAGCCCGTCATTCTCGACCACATGGCCTTCGACCATCTGCGGCTGCGGGCGGAATTGTTCGTCCATACCGTAGAGCTGGTCGAAGACCAGGAAAGCATGGTCGCGCGCGACGAAGGCGGTGTTCGTGAAGGGGTCGATGTTCGGCAGGTTGGCGTGCGGCACATAGCGCAGCGTGCGCGCCTGTGGGGCTTGGGCGAGCGCCGGGCCGGCCAGCATGGTGGCCGCACCCGCGGCGAAGATGTCTCGGCGTTGCATGTGAAGTCTCCCAGGTCTTGTGTCGTGGAGTGAAGCGCGGCTCGCGGGGGGCGCGCAAGTCATGTCGGCCGGTGCCCGAAGCCCAGTGCCGGATCCTCGCGCGGGTCCAGCCACACCGCCTTGGTCTGGGTATAGTCGCGCATCGCCTCGATCCCGGAAGACCGCCCATGCCCAGAGGCGCCGAAGCCGCCAAACGGCACGCTGACATGGATGGTGCGATAGCCGTTGATCCAGAAGGTCCCGGCGCGCACGCCCGCAGCCACGCGATGCGCGCGGCCGAGATCCTGCGTCCAGACCGCGCCCGCCAGGCCGAAGCGCGAGGCATTGGCCAGGCGGATCGCGTCCGCCTCATTGGCGAAGGGTTGGGTTGCCACGACGGGGCCGAAGATCTCCTCGGTCAGCGCCGGCGCATCGGGGGGCAGGCCATGCAGGATGGTAGGCGCCATGAAGCAGCCGCCGGCGGGCGCGTTGCAGGTCAGGCGGGGTGCGCCGGCGATCAGGCCGTGGATATGCGCGAGTTGCGCGGGATGCGCGACAGGGCCCATTTCCGTGCTCTCATCCAGCGGGTCGCCGATGCGGATGCGGCGCATGGCATCGTGCAGCGCCGAGAGGAAACGGTCATGGATCGAGGCCTCAACCAGCAACCGCGAGCCAGCCACACAGGACTGTCCGGCGCCTGCGAAGATGGCCTGTTGCGCGCCCTGGATGGCAGCGTCGAAATCGGCATCGGCGAAGACGATATTGGCGGATTTTCCGCCCAGTTCCAGCACGCAGGGAATGCCGCGCGCGGCACAAGCCGCGGCCACGCGCGCCCCGCCCGCGGGGCTGCCCACGAAGACCAGCTTGGACACCTCCGGCGCTGCGACCAGTGCCGCGCCGGTGGCCGCTCCGCCCGCCACCGCGACCAGCGGAATCTCCAGCGCCTGTGCCATGCGCGCCAATTCCAGCGTGGTGTAGGGCGTGTATTCGCTGGGCTTGAGCACCGCCGCATTGCCCGCTGCCAGGATGGGAAAGGCGTTCCAGCCGGCGGTGAACAGCGGCGCATTCCAGGGCGTGATGGCGGCGATGACGCCATAGGGTTCGTGGTGCACCGTCACGAGATGCCCCGACGGCACGGGCACCACGCGCCCCTCCAGCTTGTCGGCGAAGCCCGCGTAGTATTCGGCCATCTCGGCCACGCGCGCGACCTCGGCGCGGCAGTCACGAATGGGCTTGCCGGTGTTGGCGCATTCGAGCAGCGCCAGATCCGCGGCGGCGTCGCGAATGGCGGCACCGAGTGCCCAGAGGCGACGGCCGCGTTCGGCGGCGGGCAGGGCGGCCCAGCCGGGGTGGCGGGCTGCGGCCTCGGCCGCGGCGGCCGCGCCGTCCTGGGCGGCATATCGCGCCATCAGCGCGCCCGTGGCCGGGTCGTGCAGCGCGAAGATCTCGCCCTGTCCGGCGATGGGGTGGGCGGCAAGGATGTCGCGCGGGGTCATGCCACGCCTCCGATCCGCGCCGACACGCGGTTGAAATCCTCAGTATCGGCGATGTCCGATGCTGCCCATGCGCTGGCCGCCGCCGCGCAGGTGGCAAGCGGTGTGCCGGTCGCCTCGGCCAGCGCCATGGCCAGGCACACATCCTTGCGCATCAGCCCCGCCGTGAATCCCGAATCGAAGCCGCCTGTCAGCACCCAGCGCGGCCAGTTCACCTCGGTCGCGGCGGATCGGCCGGAAGCAGCGTTCACCACTGCCAGCAAGGCTTGCGGCGCCACGCCGGCTGCCGCGCCCAATGCCATCGCCTCGCCCGCCGCGGCCAGGTGGGTTGCCACCAGCAGGTTGTTGACCAGCTTCGCGGCCTGGCCCGCGCCCGGCCCGCCGACATGGATGATGCGCGTGGCCAGCAGTGACAGGGCAGGGCGTGCGCGTTCCAGCGCCGCGGCCTTGCCGCCCAGCATCATGGTCAAGGTGCCTGCCGCCGCCCCCCCCCGGCCCGCCCGAGACGGGTGCGTCCAGATAGGCAGCGCGGGCGGCGAATTCGCGAGCGGCGATCGGGTCCAGCGTGGAGGTATCGACCACCACGCCGCCTGGCAGCATGGCGGGCAGCAGCGCTGCCAGCACGCCGCCGACCGCGCCGGCATCAGGCAGGGAGAGGATGACCACCGGCGCGGCACAGGCGGCGGGGCCATCGACCACCTGGCCGGCGGCGCGGTCCCGCGCCGGGCCATGCGCATCCCATACGCGCGGCACCTGCCCCTGTTCCACCAGCCTGCGCGCCATGGCGCCGCCCATCTGCCCCAGACCGATCAATCCGATCATGCCGCCCCCTGTGCCGGGTGCAGGTTGCTGGCACTGACACGCCACCGCAACAGCCCCGCCCGCTTTTCGCCACGCCCGGCGCGCAGTAGCCAGGGGCATGCGCGCATTGATCCTGCAGTTCTTCCGCTTCGGCGTGGTCGGTACCCTGGGCTTCGTCGTGGATTCGGCGGTGCTGCTGGCCATGCTCTGGCTGGGCGCGGGGCCTTATGGCGGGCGTGTCGTATCCTATGTGGCGGCGGCCAGCACCACCTGGGCTGTGAACCGTGCCTGGACCTTCCGCGATGCCGCGCGAGATACCCCCGCGGCACGGCAATGGGGCGTGTTCGTTGCCTTGAACCTGCTGGGATTCGTGGCCAACTACGGAGTGTACGCCGCGTTGATCACCTGGACCGAGACGGTGCGCAGTTGGCCGGTGCTGGGGGTCGCCGCGGGTTCGGTGGCCGGCATGTTCATCAATTTCTCGGTAGCCCGCACGATCGTGTTTCGTCCGGTCGCCGACAAGCCGTGACACGGGCTGACCCGAAGAAGACATCCGGATGAGACGCGGGATGCTACCTGTTCCATTGATGATTTGATGAGTTTACGTGCTATGAAGGTTTTCATGCGAAAGACTGCGACGAAGGAGGCGGCAAAACTTGCCGCTTGTTGCTTCCAGGACCCCTCACGGGGCAGCAAACAGAGAGGAACCGGTATGTCCAGCGCCTTGGCCGGAGCACAGCTGCCATGATTCCGCCGCGCCCTGGGCTGTTCGCGCCCAACCCGATGAAGGACACGTCGATCGCCAAGGCGCTGGCCGCCTGCCGCGGGCAATTCGCCATTGTCGGCGCGTTTTCCGGCGTGGCGAACCTGCTGCAGCTTACCGTGTCGATCTACATGATGCAGGTGTTCGACCGGGTGCTCGCCACCCGCAACACCGACACGCTGATCTACCTGACGCTGATCGCCGTATTCGCCATCGGCATTCTGGCGGTGCTGGAGGCGGTGCGCGGCACCGTGATGCAGCGCGTCGGCCAATGGATCGAGAACCGCGTCGCACCCGAGGGCTTTTCCCGCGCCCTGGAATCGCAGCTGAAGGGTCGCCCCTACCGGATGGAGGCGCTGCGCGACCTGGCCATCTGCCGCGGCTTCCTCGGCTCGCCGGCGATGCTGTCCATCTATGATGTTCCCTGGGTGCCGATCTACCTGGCCGTGATCTTCATGCTGCACCCGGTGATGGGCTGGGTGGCGCTGGCCGGCGCGGCATTGCTGTTCGGCCTGACCATCCTGAACGAGATCATCACGGCCTCCCTGCTGAAGGAAGCGAATGTGGCGGCGATGGCGAGCCAGCGCCGCGCCGATGCGATCGGCCGCAATGCCGAGGTGATCGACAGCATGGGCATGCTGCCCGCCGTGGTGGCGCGCTGGCGTGAGGGCGTTTCGGCCATGCTGCCGCCGCAGATCCGCGCGGCTGACCGTGCCGCTTGGATCATGGGCATGACCAAGTTCATCCGGCTTGCGGTGCAGATCGCGATCCTGGGCCTGGGCGCCTATCTGGTGCTGATGCAGCAATTGACGGCGGGTGCCTCGATCGCGGCATCGATTATCATGGGCCGCGCCTTGGCGCCGGTCGAACAGTTGATCGGCGGCTGGAAATCGCTGGTGGCGGCGCGGCAATCCTATCGCCGCCTGCAGACTTTTATGGCCCTGCCGCGGCTGCGCCCCGAGGGCATGCCGCTGCCCGACCCCACCGGCGCGCTCGCGGTCGAGCGGGTGACCTTCGCCTTCCCCGGCCAGGGCGTGCCCATGGTCAAGAGCGTGAACTTTGACCTGCCGCCGGGTGATTCGCTGGCCATCATCGGCCCCTCGGCCGCCGGCAAGACCACGTTGATCCGCATGCTGATCGGCGTGGCGCAACCAAGCCAGGGCCATGTGCGGCTTGATGGCGCGGATGTCTTCATGTGGCAGCGCGAGGATTTCGGCCGCCATGTCGGCTATCTGCCGCCGGATGTGGAACTGTTCGACGGTACCGTCTTCCGCAATATCGCCCGCATGGGCGAGGCGGAGCCGGACGAGGTCTTCGCCGCTGCCAGGCTCGCCGGCTGCCATGAGATGATCCTGCGCCTGCCGCAGGGCTATGACACCGAGATCGGCGAGGGAGGGACCTTCCTCTCCGGCGGGCAGCGGCAGTTGATCGGCCTGGCGCGTGCCATGTTTGGCCGACCCAAGTTGGTGGTGTTGGACGAGCCCAATTCCAACCTCGATGGCGACAGCGAGGCCGCGCTGACCCGCGCGCTGGAACAACTGAAGGCCCAGGGCACGACCGTTGTGCTGGTCAGCCACCGCCCGGCGCTGGTGCAAGGCGTGGACAAGGTGCTGCTACTGAAGGAAGGCGCGATCGAGATGTTCGGCCCGCGCGCCGAAGTGTTGAAACGCCTGATGGCGCCGCCGCGGCCGGCCGGGCTGCCCAGCCCAGGTCCTGTCCCCGCCCAGGGAGGTGCCTGACATGTCCGATGCACCCGTCGCCGAACGCCCCGCCCCCCCGCCCCCCGCCCCCGTGGCTCCGCCCCCCGCCCGCCGGCCGCCCATCGACTTGCCCTTCGACCCCATCCTCGATGCCAAGGCACCGCGCACGCGCTGGCCGATTATCGTGGGCCTGGTGTTCATGGTGGGCTTCTTCGGCGGTTTCATGTTGTGGGCCACGACCGCGCCCCTGGCCGAGGCTGCGATCGCGCCCGGCGTCATCAAGGTGGAAGGCACGCGTCGGACGCTTGCGCATCTCGAAGGCGGCATCGTGCGTGAAATCCTGGTGCGCGACGGCACGCGCGTCGAGGCCGGCCAGGTGGTCATGCGCCTGGATGACATCCAGGCCAACGCCACGCTGGATGCGCTGCGCGCCCAACGCTTCGGCCTGCTGGCGCAGGATGCGCGGCTGTCTGCTGAGGCCGCCACTGCCCGCGAAGTGGCCTTCCCCCCGGCGCTCACCACCGCGGGCCATGCCCGTGCCGATGAGGTCATGGCCGGCCAGCGCGCCTTGTTTGAAGCACGCCAGGCCTCACTGATGAGCCAGGTCATGGTGCTGGAAACGCGCGTGGCGCAGCAGGAGGCTGTGATCGTCGGCGCGCAGGGGCAGCTGGCGGCGTCCCGCCGTCAGCTGGAGTTGATCCGCCAGGAAGAAGTGATGCGCCGAGGGTTGGTGAACCAGGGCCTTGCGCGGCTGCCGGAATTGTTGGCGCTGCAACGCGCCGTGGCCGGCCTTGATGGGCAGATCGTGGACCTGAACGGGCAGATCGCCCGTGCCCAGGGTGCGATCGCCGAGGCGCAGCGGGGCATCGAGCAGGTGCGCAGCCAGCGCCAGCAGGAGGTCAGCGCTGAACTGCGCGAAGTGGCCGCCCGCCTGGCCGAGACCGAGGAGCGACTGCGCGCCGCCGAGGATGTGGCCGTGCGCCGCGAGATCACCGCGCCGGAACCCGGCACCATCGTCAATCTGCGCCACTTCACCATCGGTGCCGCTATCCGCGCCGGCGACCCGGTGATGGATCTGGTCCCGGTGCGCGATCGCCTGATTGCCGAGGTGAACGTCCAGCCCTTCGACATCGACGTGGTCTATCCCGGGCTGCAGGCTGAAATCCGTTTGCCCGCCTTCAAGCAGCGCCTGGTGCCGTATCTGCATGGCCGCGTGACCTTCGTGGCCGCCGACGTGACCACCGACCAGGCCACGCGCGCCACCTATTTCCGGGCCTATATCGAAATCGATGAAGAGCAGTTGGCCCGCTTGCCGGCGGTTTTCCTGGTGCCCGGCATGCCGGTGGAGGCGCATGTGATGATCGGCCAGCGCAGTTTCTGGCGGTACATGACACAGCCGGTCCGCGACAGCCTGCATCGTGCCTTCCAAGAGCAATAGCCACGATGCTGTGAGCCGCCATCGCGCAACGCGCTGCCGCGCCTGTCCTGCCAGTATTCCTGTGCCGTCGCATTGCCGGCTCCGCGCACTTGGCAAGGGCATCGCCTGAGCATAAAGCGCATGGGAAAGCGGGGCCATCATGTCGGATAAGCCGGTACAATTCGCCGATGGGGTACTGGATGCCTCGGTCCATTATGGGGTGGCGCGCATCACGCTGGCCCGCATGGGCGAGGACGGGAAGCCCCATGCCTCAGGGCTGCTGATGGTTCCGCTGGTACAACTGCCTACATTGACCAACAGCCTGTTGGCGCTGGTCCGGCAGATCGACGCCAAAATCAAGGAAGGCCAACCACAACCGGCCTCGCCCGAAGTCGAAACTCCGGCCATGCCAGGCAGCTTCACCTTCGGCGGACGGTAGCTCGCCGCAAAACCTGCCGGTCAATCCGGCCTGTCGGCCCAGAGTTCCCGATGGGTGAGCAAGGCAGCCGCCTGCGCCAGGATGCGTGCGGCCTGGACATGGCCGAGGTCGAATGCCTCAGCGGCCAGGCTCGCGATGCAGGCCTGGATGGCCTCCGGGGAAGACTGGCGCGTTACGCTGCGGGTACCCTGTTTCATGGCCGGCTCGCCTTGATCACTCTTTGTTGAGTTACCATGCACGCGGCGCGCTATCGCCGTCATTTCATATCGGCAACTATCACGCATTTGTGATAATGTGCAAAATGCCCTGCCGATCTTGCCGGCCTCACCCCGCAGCGCTCAAATCCCGCCGATGATGACACCCTTCCCGTTGATCGACCTTTCGGGCCCGGCCGAAGCCCGTGGCCTGGCCAATGTGCCCGACAGCCTTTATCGCGACCGCCGCGTGCGCGCAGCGCTGATGGCGCGCCACCCCGGCATCACGCTCGACGACCTGCGCGCCGCCTTCTTCGATGACTGGCAATCGCCCTGGTCCGTGTGCCGCCCGCCGCGGATGAACCTGGGTGGCAATCTCTCGGCCACTGTCGCGATGATCCTGATGCGTCCGGGCGCCGGCGTTATGGAAATCGCGCCGCTGCCGGCGCTGAACCGCGACTTCACGCGCTATGAACTGAACCCCGCGCCTTTGCGCGCCGCCGCCGAATGACACCCTGGCAGGCGATGGCGCTGCCTTGCCAACCGGCGCCGCTCTTCGCCGCACTCTCGGTGGCGATGCAGGCCGCCATCGGCCACAAGCTTTTCACCATCCTGCTGCATGACGCCGCCGGCGGCTTCAATGCGCGCATTCACACTAGCCACCCGCGTGAATACCCCATCGGCGGCCGCAAGCCCGTCACCGACCGCCCCTGGACAACGCAGGTCCTGCGCGAAGGCCGCCCCTTCATCGGCGCGGACGCGGCCGCCATCCGCGCCACCTTCTTCGACCACGCAACAATCATCGGCCTGGGCTGCGAGAGCGTGCTGAATCTGCCCGTGCGCTGGGATGGCCGCACGCTGGGTACCGTCAATCTGTTGCATGTGGCCGGGCATTTCACGCCCGCGCATGCCGAGCAGGGCATGGCGCTGGCAGCGCACGCGGCACCGGCGTTGCTGACAACGCCAATGCCGCCGCCGTAGAGCATGATCCGCGGAGGCGGAACGCCTGCGCGGTGAATCATCCTCTCAACAAGGGCTACGGCGTGATCCGTCTTTCCGGATCACGCCGCAGCTCAGCCGCCCGCAGGCGCCGGCGTCGTCAACAGCGCATTGGTGTAGAACAGCGGCGCGGCGTTGCTGACAACGCCAATGCCGCCCGCGTAGCTCAGCCGCCCGCAGGCGCCGGCGTCGTCAACAGCGCATTGGTGTAGAACAGCGGCGAGGGATCGACGCGCACGCGGTTGCGCAGGCCGGCCCAGTTGTTGCGCAGGAAATGGACCGGGATCACGCCGAGATCCTCGGTGGCCGCGCGCATCGCCTGGCGGGTCAGGGTGTTGCGGCGCGCCTCGTTCATCGTGGTCAGCGCTTCGCGCAGCGGATCATCCACCGCCGGGTTGGAATAGTGCTGGCGGTTGAACGGGCCGACACCTGTGGCCGCATCGCGCGTCATCACCACCTGGCGCAGCATGTTGGCGGCGGTGCTGGTGGTGAAGGTGGTGAAGAACATCGAGAATTCGCGCGCCGTCGCGCGGCCGAAGAAATTGGCTGGCGGCAGCACTTCCACGCGGGTTTCCACGCCCACGCGCGTCCAGCCCTGGGCCACTGCTTGCAGCAGTTCCGCATCCCCTGGGATCCAGCCATTCGGGCCGTGGATGGTCAGGCGGAAACCCTCGCCCCAACCGGCCTCGCGCAGCAGGCGGCGTGCACCTTCGAGGTCGTAGGGGATTTGCGGCAGATCGGGCACCCGGTCCGGCAGCGACGGTGCCGCGAATTGTTCAGCGGGGCGACCTTGGCCCTGGAACAGCCGGTCCACGATCGCCTGGCGCGGAATGGCGCGCGACAGCGCCTGGCGCACGCGCACATCGCGCAGCGGGTTGCGCGCCAGCGGCTGGCCCGCGCGGTCGATCATATGCGGCGCGGGTTCACGCACCGTGTCGGGCATGATGTAGCTGGTCGCCACCGAATCCACCCCGAACACCTGGATGCGTGGGTCGGCCTGCAGGCGCGGCAGGTCCTGGAAGGCGACCGCATCGATCACATCCACATCGCCCGCCAGCAGCGCGGCACCGCGCGCGCCTGGGTTGGTGATGAAGCGGAACACTGCGCGTTCCCACGGCGCGGCCGGGCCCCAGAAATTCGGGTTGCGCTCGACCTCTAAGCGCTCGCCATTGGTGTAGCTGACGAAGCGGTAGGCGCCGGTGCCGATCATCCCGCGGCCGGCGTTGAAATCGGCCGTCGTCACATTCGCGTGCAGGCGGCGCGAGAGCATCATGATCGTCACGATGTCGCGGTCGAAGAAGGGCGTCGGCGCATTGTGGTGGAAGCGGACCGTGGTGGGGTCGATGATTTCCACGCGGCGCACGCTGCGCACCATCGGCGTGAAGGGGCCGGGCGAATTCGGCACCGTCGGCACGCGGTCGAAGGTGAAAGCGATGTCCTCGGGCTCGAAGGGCGTGCCGTCATGAAAGCGCACATTGGCGCGCAGCTTGAATTCCCAGGTCACGTCGTCGATCACGCGCCAGGATTCAGCCAGGCGCGGGCCGATGGAGCCGTCATTGTTCAAGACCGTCAGCGGGTCGAAGATCTGCAGCAGCAGCGCGTTGTTGTTGTTGGTGCTGTGGAATTGCGGGTCCATCGCCGTGGGCACGCCGGCCATGCCGACTGTCAGCGGGCGGTTGGCTTGTGCGAAGCCGCTGGCGGGGATGGCCAGGAAGGGGCTGGCGAGAAGGGCTCGGCGCTGCATGAAAGCCTCCAGGTTACGTGGGCGTCATCTTGTCCCGTTCGCTGGGCGCGTCAATCATTGATCTGGGGTGGAACCGGCCCGATGTCGGTTCGCGTGCCGCGATACTGGGCGGCTCAATCCAGCCGCGCATTGACCGCGCGCGCGATAGCAACCCAGCGTTTCGTGTCGGCGCGCAGCAGCAGCGCCAGCGCTTCCGGGCCGGTGGCCTGCACCTCGACGCCCTGTTGAGCCAGCGCGGTGCGCAAAGTGCAGGGCGGGAGGTGACGTTGATCAGCGCGCGGCTCAGCATCGCCAGCAGCGGTTCGGGCACGCGGGCGGGGGCGAAAAAGGCGAAACAGGTCTTTGCGTCATAGCCGGGCACCGTCTCGGCCATTCCCGGCAGGTCGGGCATCGAGGCAAGTCGCCGCGGCGAGGAGACGCCCAGCATCTTCACCTGCCCCTGGCGGCCGCCCATGCCGCCTTTATGGCAGCCCAACAGCGCGCGCTGGTGATGTTGCCCACCATCCCGCTGGGGAAGGCGTTCCAGGATGGTGCGCTGCGCAGCGACATCACCGGCGCGCTGCAAGGCTCGGTCAACCTGTTCTGGAACCTGCGGCGGCAGTGAAGCCGGGCGCGCCCTTCAGCGCATCGGTCGTATCGAAATCGCGCAGCACCGCGTCATCGGGCATCTCCACCTCGACCAGGCGGTCGGCATGCAGGCCCGCCAGGTGCCGCGCGCCGACATCGCCCGAGACCGCCATCATTGCCGGGATGAATTCGCGCGCCCAGAGCATCGGGTTGCCCTGCTTGCCGCGGAAGGTGGGCTGGACGATCGCGCGGCCTTCCTCGGGGTCGAAGGCGGCCATCAGACGGTCGAGCATGGCGGCGCTGACCAGCGGCATGTCGCCCAGGCAGACCATCACGCCCTCGGCGTCAGGCGGCAGGGCGGCCAGGCCCGCGCGCAGGCTCGCCGAGAGGCCCTGCGCATAGTCGTCGGCATGGGCGAAGATCACGGCGCGGCCGGCGAGCGCTTCCTCGACGCGTTCGCGCTCATGGCCGGTCACGACCACCACCGGGCGCGCCTGGCTGCGCAGCGCCTGGTCCACCACGCGCGCGACCATGGCGGTGCCGGCATTATCCTTGACCAGCAGCTTGTTCAGAGGCGCCATCCGGCGCGAACGGCCCGCGGCCATCACCACCGCCGCCACCTGCCGCGCGCGGCGTGGCGCCAGGGCGGAAGGCGGCACGGACGGCGCCTTCTCGCGCGGCAGCGGCCGGACATCGATCTCCTTCAGCAGACCGCCGACACCCATGCCCATGATCTCGCGCGGGCCTACCGCGATGCCGGCGAAGCAGCGCGCCAGCACCCAGTCGAAGCCGTTCAGCTTGGGGGATTTGGCGCAGCCGGGCAGCACGATCGCCGCCGCATCGCCGATACGGCCGAAGCACAGCAGATTGCCCGGATCCACCGGCATGCCGAAATGCGTGATGACGCCGCCGGCGCGCACGATCCCCGCAGGCCCCACATCGCGCCGGTCCACCACGGCCGAAGCACCGGCTATCAGGAACATCTCCGCCCCTGCCTTCTTCAACCGTGCCAGCCCATCGGCGATGGCGCCCGTATCATGCTTCACACGCTCGGGCGGCAGCATGGTGCCGCGCAGCGCCTCGATGCGCGCACGCGTCACCTCCGCGGCACCCTCCATGGCGGATTCCTTCACGCCCGGCAGTTCGGAGACCACCAGCCCCACCTTCAGCGGCCGCAAGGGCCTGATCTCCAGCACCGGGCGCGTGGCGCCGCGCATCAGCGCCTCGGCTACCGCCATCACGGCACCTGGGACGGCAAAGGGAATGACCTTGATCGTGGCCAGCATGTCCTTCGCGCTGACCAGGCTATGGTTCGGAAGGGTCGCGACCGTCACGCTCTCATCCAGCGCGTTCAGGCGGTTGATCAATGCCTCATCCAGGACCAGCAGGCCCGGCGCATCGGCCAGCAGGTTGACGCGTCCGGTCGCGGCGCGTGATTTCGCCAGCAGGGGTGCCATCAGGGCCTGGGCGAGGCGTTCGGCGGCCTCGTCCTCCGGCACGTCACCGGGCTCCATCACCGCGGCCAGGACATCGCGATGGCCCGCGGCGCTCAATGCCGCGACCTCCTCCTCGCCCAGCACGGTGCCTTTCTTGATGACCCGCGAGGCCAGGCGGACCGTGTGCGCCAGCACGGCACCGCGCGCCTCGGGCAGGGGTGTGGGGCCGAATTTCATCCGCGCTGCGCCAGGCCCGCCCCGCGTCGCGTCGCGATGATTTCGGCCATGATGGACAGGCCGATTTCGGGCGCGGTCAGGGCCTTGATGTCGAGGCCGATGGGGGCGCGGATGCGTGCGATCGCTGCGTCATCATGGCCCATCTCGCGCAGGCGATCGACACGCTTCGCATGGGTGCGCTTGGACCCCAGCGCGCCGATATAGAAGGCGGGGCTGCGCAGGGCGGCATCCAGCGCCGGGTCGTCGATCTTGGGGTCGTGGGTCAGGGTGACGATGGCGCTGCGCGTATCGGGGCGGAGTGCGGCCATCGCATCATCCGGCCAGTCATGGCTGATGGTGACGCCGGGCAGGCGTTCTTCTGTGGCGAAGGCGCGGCGCGGATCGATGATCGTCGTGGCGAAGCCAAGCGCCGACGCCATCGGCAGCATGGCCTGCGCGGCATGCACGGCACCCACGATCAGCAGGCGCAGGGGCGGGTTGTGCGGGTGGATGAACCAGCCCTCGTGCTGGGCGGGCTTGTCGGCCATCAGCGCGGCGGCGGCGGCGTCGGACAGGGCGGTATCGGCGGTGTCACCGGGCAGCAGAAGCTGCGTGCCATCGGCCAGTCGCGTGCACAGCGCGACGGGGTGCTTGGCGGCGATGGCGGCTTGCAGCCGGGCGAGGGTCTCGGGTGTCATCCCAACTTCTCCACAAACACCTTCAGCTTGCCGCCGCAGGCCAGGCCCACCTCCCAGGCGCTTTCGTCGCTGATGCCGAAATCGAGCAGCTGCGGCGTGCCGTCGCGCATGGTGGTCGCGGCCGCCTCGGCCACCGCGCCCTCGATGCAGCCACCGGAAACACTGCCCGCCATGCGCCCCGCTGACGACACCGCGAAGCGCGAGCCTGCCGGGCGCGGGCTGCTGCCCCAGGTCTCCACGATGGTGGCGATGGCCACGTTTTCCCCGGCATCGCGCCAAGCGCTTGCGGTGGCCAGGATGTCTTCGCTCATCGTCGTGCTCCCCCCTGCTGGCCCAGGGCCGATACCAGGTCGCGCAGGCTGTTCAGGTTATGCACCGGCCGGAACTCATGCACATGCGGCAGCATCGCCCGGATACCCTGGGATTTCGGTTGGAAGCCGGCATAGCGCAAGAGCGGGTTCAACCATATCAGCCGCCGGCAGGAATGGCGCAGCCTTTCGGTGGCCTCCGCCAGGCCATGGGCGCCGTCGCGGTCCAGGCCATCGGTGATCAGCAGCACCACGGCGCCCTGGCCCAGCACGCGGCGTGCCCAGAGCTTGTTGAAGCGTTCCAGCGCCTCACCGATGCGGGTGCCGCCGGACCAGTCCTGCACCAGCTTGCCCACCATCTCGAAGGCCACTTCGGCATCCTGGTGGCGCAGCTGGCGGGTGATGTTGGTCAGGCGCGTGCCGAACAGGAAGCAGGCGACGCGGTCGCGGTCATTGGTCACGGCGTGCAGGAAATGCAGCAGCACCTGGGCATAGCGCGCCATGGAACCCGAAATGTCGCAGATCACCACCAGCGGCGGTGGGCGGATGATGCGGCGGCTGCGGGCCAGGGTCACGATCTCACCGCCGGTGCGCAGGGACCGCCGCAGCGTGGCGCGCAGGTCAATGCGCGGGCCACGAGGGTCGCGGCGCCAGCGCCGGGTGCGGCGTTCGTCGAGCGGCAAGGAGAGGCGCTGGATTTCCTCGCGGGCCATGGCCAGTTCGCGCGCGGACATGGCTTCGAAATCCATCGCCATCAGGCGTTCGCGTTCGCTGAAGGAAAGTGCCGCGTCGATGCGCGGGGGCTCCTCTTCCGGCGCGTCCTGGCGGGGCGGGGGCGGGCGGTCGGCGGCCATCGCTTCCGCGAGCCGCCGGCCGCCGGCGCGCTTCTTCTCCTCGGGCGCCATGCCGTCGAGCAGGGCTGTGGCGGCGGCCATCCGGGAGGCAGCGGGGTCGCGCCAGAAGATGTCGAAGGCGGCGTCGAAGATCTCCGCATGCTCGTGGCGATGGACCATCAGCGCGCGCAATGCGGCACGCACCTCACGCCGGTCGCCGATCTGGATATGCGACAACGCAGCCGCCGCGGCCAGGGATTCTGCTGGGCCGACCGGCAGCCCGGCGCGCCGCAGCAGCCGGGCGAAGGCGATGAGATTGCCGGCAAGCGGCGGCGAAGCGTGGCTCATGCCGGGGCGGAACCAGGTCTCGCCCAAGCCGATGGCGCCAGCCTGCCGAGTCCCGTCCGCTTCATGCCGTTGCTCGGGCTTCCCCGATCAGCTTCGCCGCCTCCGCGCCACGCAGCTTGGCGATATCATCCTGATACTTCAGCAGCACGCCCAAGGTTTCATCAACCACGCCGGGGGACAACTCGGTGGCGTTCAGCGCGGTCAGCGCATTCGCCCAGTCGATGCTTTCGGCCACGCCCGGCAGCTTGAAGAAATCGCCCTGGCGGACCCGCTGCACGAAGGCGACGACCTGGGCGGAGAGTGTCTCGGCAACACCTGGCGCGCGCATCGCCAGGATCGCGCGTTCGCGCGCGGCATCCGGGTAGTCCACCCATTGGTAGAGGCAGCGGCGGCGGATCGCGTCATGCACCTCTCGCGTCCGGTTGGAGGTGATGACCACGATGGGCGGGGTTTCGGCCTTGATGGTGCCAAGTTCCGGAATCGTGATCTGGAAATCCGCAAGCAATTCCAGCAGGAAAGCCTCGAAGGGCTCGTCCGCGCGGTCCAGCTCGTCGATCAGCAGAACCGAGGGCGGGCCAGCGATTGCGGCCAGCAGCGGCCGTTCCTGCAGGTATTCGCGGGCGTAGATGTCCGGGCGCGTGCCACCCTCGGCCAGGCGGATGGCCATCAGCTGCCGCGCGGCATTCCATTCATAGGCCGCGGCCGAAAGGTCCATGCCATCATAGCATTGCAGGCGCACCAGGGGGCGGTTCAGCCCGCGCGAGAGAACCTTGGCGATTTCGGTCTTGCCGGTGCCAGGCTCGCCTTCCAGGAAGAGCGGCCGCCCCATCGCGATGGCCAGATGCACCACGGTCGCGAGTGCGCGGTCCGCCACATAGCCTTGTGACGCCAGCAGCGCTTCGGTGGCGGCAACGTCGCTCACGTGGACAGGAAGATGAGGTAGAGCACCCACAGCATGAAGAACGAACCGACCCAGAAGATGATGGGCATTCCGGCAAACTCCTTGGGAATCAGGGACAGGATGGAAAGGGCGGGCGGCGCGGGCGGCGCGGCGGGGGGGTCGGTGGCCGGCGCGGGTGCCAGGGCTGCGGCGAAGCGGTCGAAGAACTGGTCTGACATCTGCTTGGCAGTGGCATCGATCAGCCGCGCGCCCAGCTGCGCCATCTTGCCGCCGACCTGCGCCTTTGCGGTGTAGTTCAGCCGGGTTTCCGACGGCCCCAGCGAGGTCAATTTCACTTCCGCGCCGCCCTTGGCGAAGCCCATGGCCCCGCCATTGCCCTCGCCGGTGATCTGGTAGCTCTCGGGCGCCACGATGTCGGATAGCGTGACCTTCACGGTGAAGCGCGCGGCCATCGGGCCGATCTTCATCGCAACACGGGCGGTCAGCTCCGTGTCCGAGGTCTTGTCCACGGCCTCGCAGCCCGGAATCGCCGCCTTCAGCGCGTCAGCGTCGTTCAGTGCGGCCCAGACCCGCTCGCGCGGGGCGGCGATGATGCGTTCGCCGGTCATGTCCATCGGTCGTACTCCTGCTGGCGGTCTATTAGGCGGGGCGGGCGGCATTGCCCAGGGGGTGGTGGCACCGCTATCTCGTCCGCAACTGTGGGGAGAGAGCGATGCTGCGTATCGGCGCGATGCTGACGTTGTTGCCGCTGCCGGCCATGGCGGCGGCGTTGGATGGCACGCAATTGTCGTTGATCTGGGTGGTGCCCTTCGTGGGCATATTGCTCTCCATCGCCTTCATGCCGCTGTTCACGCCGCACCTGTGGCACCACCATTACGGCAAGGTCGCGGCCGGTTGGGCGGCGCTGCTGCTGCTGCCGCTGGCCGTGGTGTTCGGCCTGGAAAAGGCCGGCGGCGAAATCGCCTATGTGCTGATGCAGGAATACATCCCCTTCATCATGCTGCTGCTGGCGCTCTACACGACAGGCGGCGGAGTGCTGCTGAAGGGCACGCTGGTGGGCACGCCGGCCACCAACACCGCGCTGCTGGCCATCGGCACGGTGCTGGCCAGTGTGATGGGCACGACCGGCGCGTCGATGCTGCTGATCCGCCCGGTGCTGCGCGCCAATGCTTTCCGTCAGCAGAAGACGCATGTCTTCGTCTTCTTCATCTTCCTGGTCTCCAATATCGGCGGTTCGCTGACGCCGATCGGTGATCCGCCGCTGTATCTGGGGTTCCTGGCGGGCATTTCCTTCTTCTGGCCGACCACGCATCTGTTCGGCGAATTTTTGGTCTGCGCGTTGGTGTTGCTGGGCATATTCTACATGATCGATTCCTGGGCCTGGGCGCGCGAAAAACCCGCGGTGCCCGGGGGCGTGCGCGAGCCGCTGACCGTCTAGGGCTGGGACAATGTCGCACTCATCGGCGTGGTGGTCTTGGCGGTGCTGATGCAGGGCTATTGGAAGCCCGGCACCATGGTCGTGCTGGGTGAGACGGTGCCGATCGAGCGCTTCGTCGCCATCGGGGTGTTCCTGGCGGTGACGGTGGTCTCCATGCTGCTGACCAGCCGCGCACTGCGCGAGGCCAATGGGTTTTCCTGGGGGGCTATGCAAGAAGTGGCCAAGCTTTTCGCTGCCATCTTCATCTGCATGGGGCCGGTGCTGGCGATCCTGAAGGCGGGCTCCGCGGGCGCCGCCGCCGGGCTGGTGGCCATGACCTCGGATGCCAATGGCGCGCCCATTCCATGGGTGTATTTCTGGATGTCCGGCGCGTTGTCCTCCTTCCTCGATAATGCGCCGACCTATCTGGTGTTCTTCAACCTGGCCGGCGGCGATCCGGCCTGGCTGATGGGGCAGGGTGCCCTGGTGCTGGCGGCGGTGTCCTGCGGTTCAGTGTTCATGGGTGCGAACACCTATATCGGCAATGCGCCCAACTTCATGGTCAAGGCGATCGTGGAGGAGAATGGCGTGCGCATGCCCAGCTTCTTCGGCTATTTCGGCTGGGCCTGCGTGTTCCTGCTTCCGCTCTTTGTGTTGGTGACATTCCTGTTCTTCGTGTGATCATGCCGGCATGATCGAATGGGTCGCAGCCCCTGATGACGTGCTGGCGCTGCGCTGCGCGGGCCAGATGTCGCGCGCCGAGGTGGAGGAGGTGTTCCGCATCGCGCGCGAACGCCTTGAACGCCATGGCGAGATCGGCATCTGGGTGGATGCGACCGGCTTCGAGGGCTTCACCCTGGATGGTCTTGCCCAGGAATTGCGCGAGCTGCCTGCCGGTTTCGGCCTGCGCGACCGGGTGCGCCGCAAGGCCGTGGTGACCGACAGCGCGCTGATGACCGCCTGGGTCGGGCTGCTCGGCACCTTCGGCCAGCGGCCGGAATATCGCGCCTTTCCCTCGGCCGAGGCCGAGGCCGCGCTGCAATGGGCCGCCGCCCGGGCGTGACCGCGACCGCGGCCGGCGCTATGCAGGCCGGTAGAGGTTGCAAGGAAAGGCCATGACAATGCCCTATGTGATCGGTGCCGATCTGCCCGATATGCCCGCAGGTCAGCGCTTCCGCGCGCTGCTTGAGCGGCCGGAGATTCTGCGCATGCCCGGCGCGCACTTGGGCATCGCGGCGCTGCTGGCGAAGAAGCAGGGCTTTGAGGCGCTGTACATGTCCGGTGCCGCCATGTCCGCCACCATGGGCCTGCCGGATCTGGGCATGATCACGGTCGAGGATGTGTGCTGGTATGTCCGCCAGGTGACGCGCGCTTCAGGCCTGCCGGTGCTGGTCGATGGCGATACCGGCTATGGCGAGGCGCTGAACGTCATGCACATGGTCCGCTGCTTCGAGGATGCGGGCGCGGGTGCGGTGCATCTGGAAGACCAACTGCTGCCCAAGAAATGCGGCCATCTGAACGACAAGAAGCTGGCGAGCGCGGATGACATGTCCGCCAAGGTCGCCGCCGCCCGCAAGGCGCGCCGGCACCTCTATATCATCGCGCGCACCGATGCGGTGGCGAGCGAGGGCATGGATGCCGCGGTGGACCGTGCCAAGCGCTATCTGGAAGCCGGCGCCGATGCGATCTTCCCCGAGGCGCTGACGACTCGGGAAATGTTCGAGGAATTCGCCCGCCGCATGCCGGGTGTGAAGCTGCTGGCCAACATGACCGAATTCGGCCGCACGCCCTTCTTCACCGCGGCGGAATTCCAGGCGATGGGCTATGCCATGGTGATCTGGCCGGTGTCGCATCTGCGCATCGCGGCCAAGGCGATGGGCGAGCTTTACGCCGAAATCCGCGCCGAGGGCGGCACGCATAAATCCGTGGGCAAGATGCAGACGCGGGCGGAGCTCTACGAGACCATCGGCTACCATGAGTACGAGGCGCTGGATGCGAGCCTGGTGAAGACGGTGGTGCCGATGGGGATGCCGCAGGTCTGAGCGGGCCGCTCCTCATCGGCAGCGAAATCTACCGCGGCTCCACCTACGGCCCGAAGCACCCGCTCGCCATCCCCCGCGTCTCCACCACGCTCGACCTGATCCGCGCGCTGGGTTGGCACGACCCGGCGCGCTACCGCGACAGCCCGCAGGCCAGCGCCGCCGAGCTCACGCGCTTCCACACGCCCGACTACATCGCAGCCCTGGCGCGGGCCGAGGCCACGCAGCAGGTGGACCCGGCCCACCGCGAACGCCATCGCATCGGTGCTGATGGCAACCCGGTCTATCGCGAGATTTTCCGCCGCCCCGCCACCTCCGCCGGCGGCGTGTTGCTGGCCGCCCGCATCACCGCCCGCGCACCCGGCATCGTGCATGTGCCAGGCGGCGGCACGCATCATGGCCGGCCCGACCGGGCCTCGGGCTTCTGCTACGTCAATGACGCCGCACTCGGCATCCTGGAATGGCTGGACCATGGCCTGACCAATATCCTGTACGTGGATATCGACGCGCATCATGGCGATGGTGTGGAGGACGCCTTCGCCGATGACGCGCGCGTCTTCACCCTCTCGGTGCACGAGGCCGGGCGCTGGCCCTTCACCGGCACTGGCCACGGCCCCACCCATGCCAACTACCCGCTGCCCCAGGGTGCGACCGACACCGACATGCTGGCCGTGCTGCACCACGCCATCCTGCCGCTGGTCGCCGCCCGCCGCCCGCAGGCGATCATGCTGCAATGCGGCGCGGATGCGATCGAGGAGGACCCGCTCTCGCGCCTGAGCCTGTCCAACCAGGCGCATTGGGCGGTGGTTCACGCGCTGATGGGCTCGGCGCCGCGCTTCATCCTGCTGGGCGGCGGCGGGTACAACCCGTGGTCGGTGGCGCGCTGCTGGGCCGGGGCCTGGGGCGTGCTGAACGGCCACACCCCGCCCGCCCGGTTGGCTCCCGCGGCCGAGGCGGTGCTGCGCGGCCTGACCCTCAACCGCGCCGCCGGCCGTAACCCGCCGGAGCACTGGTTCACCACGCTGGCAGACACGCCGCGCCACGGCCCCTTGCGCCCGGACACCGTGGCGCTGCTGGGCCTGTAGCGCGGCTATTTACATGAGTGATTGATCGTAGATATAAGCGGGTATGCCCGACACCCCGCCCCGCCGCGGCCGCCCCGTGGACCACCAGGCCCGTGCCGAACGCGCCGCCCATATCCTGGCCGCCGCCCGGCGCTGCTTCGCCCGCAGCGGCTTCCACGCCGCCTCCACCGCAGAGATCAGCGCCGAGGCCGGTGTCAGCGTGGCCAATCTCTACCAGTACTTCCCCTCGAAGGAGGCGCTGGTCATCGCCATGACCGAGGCCGATCTGCGTGCCGACCTGGCGCTGATCGCCCAGGCCTTCGCCGGCCCCGGCTTCCTGGACCGCCTGGCCGGGCTGATCGAGACCATCATCGAGGCCGCGCGGCACGACCAGGAATTCCGCCTGCGCGTGGAGATCTTCGCCGAGGCCTTCCACAATGAACCCGTCCGCCAGGCCCTGGCCCGGGCGGAGGGGCAACTCCAGGACGCCCTGGCCCAGGCCATCGTGGCGGCGCAGCGGGCGGGCGAGGTCGCCCCGCATCTCGACCCGCACGGCACCGCGGCCTGGCTGCAAATGCTGGCGGACGGCTTTTACGGCCGGGCGGGGCTAGGCCTGGTCGATGCTGAGGCCAGCAGGACCGCCCTGCGCGAAGTGCTGCTGCGCGGCCTGTCGGCCTGAACCCGGCCGCCATTTGGCATCAATATTAGCGATCGTTCACATATATAAATTGAAGGAGTAACCCATGACCCCCCCCAACCCCTCGCGCGTCGCCGCCCTGGACGCGCTGCGCGGCTTTGCGCTGCTGGGCATCATCATCGTCAACGCGCCCATCTTCGCCGTGCCCCTGGGGGCCATGCCGCCGGTCAGCGGCATGTTCGACGGCGCGGCCTCGGTCATCACGCTGGGGCTGGCGACGGGCAAGTTCTTCCTGATCTTCTCGCTGCTCTTCGGCTTCGGCATGGGCCGCCTGTTCATGCGCGCCACCGAGCATGGCCACGGCCCACTGCTGCGCCGCCTGGGCGGGCTCTTCGTGCTGGGGGCGCTGCATGCGCTGTTCCTGTTCATCGGCGATATCCTGATGCTCTACGCGGTGCTGGGGCTGCTGGTCTGGCTGCTGCGCGGCATGCCCGACCGCGTGCTGCTGCGGCTTGCGGGGGGCGCGATGCTGCTCTCGGTCACCACGCAGACGCTGCTGATGATGGCAAGCCTGGCCTTCATCGCGCCAATGCCGGCCGTGGTGGTGCCGCCCGGCTTCCTCGAAGCCGCGGCCGAGCGCTGGTCCAATGCGCCGCTCGCCGTGACCGTGCTGCTGCTGTTCAACGCGCCGGGGGCTTTCGCCGCCATGCTGCTGGGCCTGCTGGCCTGCCGGCGGGATGCGCTGCCGGGCCTGTTGCAGCGGCATGCGCGCCGGTTGAGCTGGCTGGCGCTGGCCGCGGCGGTGCCCAGCCTGGCCGGCGGGGTGGTGCTGGGCGAGGCCTATCTCGACCCGGCCGCCGCGAGCAGCCCTGTGGTTGCCCTTGCCTCGGGGATGATCAGTCTCGCCTCGCCGCTCCTGTCGCTGGGGTTGGCGGCCCTGATGCTGCGCATCGCGCTCCGATTTCCGCAGGCCTGGCTGGTGCGTGCCGTGACCGCGGCGGGCGGCATGTCCCTGACCGGCTATATCCTGCATTCGGTGATCCTGTCGGGGCTGTTCCTGGGTTGGGGTGCGGTGCTGCTGGGCAGCCTGGGGGCGGCGGCGGTGCTGGGCCTGGCCTGTCTGACCTTCGCGGCCATCATCCTGTTCTGCCTGGTCTGGCGGCGCTGGTTCCGCCTGGGGCCGGATGAGTGGCTGCTGCGCAGCTTCGTGGCCCTGTCCTGGCAGCGCATCCGGCATTGAGGCGCGACGGATGGGCGATGGCGCGGCGCTGTGGCATGCTGCGCGCCATGCGTCGTCGTCCCTTCCTGCTCGGCCTGCTGGCCACCCCCGCACTCGCGCAGCCCGGCGTGGACCGGCCGCAGCCGCGACTGCCCACCGAACCGCTGGTGATCATCACCCGCGACGGCACGCGCCACCGCTTCACAGTGGAGATGGCGATCAACCCGGATCACCAGATGATCGGGCTGATGTTCCGCCCCAGTGTGGCGCCCGATGAGGGCATGCTGTTCGATTGGGGCGCGCCGCGCGAAAGCTCCATGTGGATGCGCAACACCATCACCAGCCTGGACATGCTGTTCATCACCCAGGATGGCCGCGTGCTGCGCATCGCCGAACGCGCGGTGCCGTTGAGCCTGGAGCCGATTTCCTCGCGCGGGCCGGTGCGCGGCACGCTCGAACTGGCGGCGGGGACGGCGGAACGGCTGGGCATTCGCGTGGGCGACCGGGTGGAGCAGCGGATTTTCGGCACGGCGCGGTGATGCGCCGTCCCGCCTTGCTCACGGAGAGCTGATCCATCCTGGCCCGGATCGGCGTCTAGGCTTGGTCTGTTTCGAGCGTGAGCCATGGGTCATCATCAATCCACGTCACATCATGGACGTTGTGCCATTGGTTTCGGCCTGTGTCACATCGCGGGTTCGCCGTATCAGGAGGAAACCGACCAATGAATTGGGAAATCTATATTTATTGCGTTGTTGGCATCATCACCAGCGTGCTGCTTCCCATCGTTGCGGCGGCAGTCAGGACGTATTTTCCAGCACCAAAGGCAGGTCCTGCCGGCATCGCCGATGCCGCGCGGAGCATGTGGTCGATCATCAAGCCATACAGCATTCTTGGGCTGTTTTCCTGCCTGACCGCTATCCTCATTGTGTTCGCGATGGGTGATCGGCTCTCCAGCATCCAGGCCGCCTTGCTGGCGGGCTATGCCTGGGATTCCACATTGCAAAAGATCCGGCAGCCTTGATCACCCCGCGGCCGCCGGAGGAGTTCGACCGCAAACACTGGATCAGCGCGGCATGGAGCCTGGGCGCGCGCGGCCAGGGCATCCATGTGGCCGTGCTCGATGAAGCGCTCGACCCGGAAGACCCGCATCTGGCCGGCAGCGTCGAGGAGGTGGTCGACTTCCAGGACGGTGCCCACCCGAACCCCGACAGCCACGGTACCAATGTCGCCAGGCTGATCCGGATGTGGGCGCCCGAATGCCGGATCACCGGCATATCCATATTCCCTGGCGACGCTTCCATGCCGACGGCCGACTACAACCGCTCGGTCCGTGACGCGGCGACGAAGGCCGTACGCTTCTGCCTGGAACAGCGGCCGGCTATCCGCATCATCAACATGAGCTTCGACGTGCCGCGCGGCCGCTTCCTGGGTTTTGGCGGCTGCAGCCCGGCTCGCCGGTGCAGGCTGTGCACGGCCGTCAACGACGCCAGGGCGATGGGCGTATTGCCGGTCGCGGCTGCTGGGAACAGGGGACCGCGCGAGGACACCAGCGAATGCCCCGCCTGCGCGGAGGGAGCGATGACCGTCGGCGCGCTTCTGAGCCGCGCGGAGCGGCAGGCATATGAGCAGGCGAAGGGGCCTGAACGGCGCAATTTCGGGACATCCTGGTCCGCGGCCTATGTTTCCGGCGCGATGGCCGCGCTGATGTCGGCCGGCCCGGATTGCAGCCTGGCGGAGGTGCAGGATGCCTACACCGCCGGCTGCTCGACCATCGCCGGGGGAACAACGCTGGGGCGCGTCAACCTGGTGGTGGCGTTGTCGCATCTGGTCGGGATGGAGCAGGCCAGCGTCGATGTGTTTCTGGAACGCGTGGCCGCAGCGACGGCCAGCGACTGGCCCGCGACACTCGCCGGCAAGGGAAGGGTCCATGATGCGATCCTCATGCTGCTGGTGCATATCCAGCGCGCACCGCTGCGGTTGGGTGAACTGGGGCTGGCCGGCGAATTGATGGCGCGGCTCGACAGGCTGGTGCCCTGGGCGGAGGTGCATGCCGGCCTGGCCCGCCGGGCGGAGGCGATCCGTGGCCAGTTGAGACCTGACCCATGAGCACGCCCTCCGTCGAACGGACGAGCTTCGCGGGCAGAGCCACGCGCGCCATCGGCCGGTCGATCTGGATGTGCTGTCCATGCGACAGGACCGGCCGCGCGATGGATGCGCCCACCGCGATGATCGCTTGACACCAACGCCGTGTCATGGTCTTCCCCCGCCACCCCTGCCGGCATGTGGCACATGCCGGCTATGCCCACGCGCGCCCATCCCGGGCCACGGGCTGAATGCATCCACAGGGAGCACACATGCCGCTCTATGAATGCGTGTTCATCGCACGCAATGACGTGTCGCAGCAGCAGGTCGAAGCCATCGCGGACGCCATGTCCGAACTGGTGACCAATGCCGGCGGTTCCATCCCCAAGCGCGAATACTGGGGCCTGCGCGCCCTGGCCTATCGCGTGAAGAAGAACCGCAAGGGCCATTACATGCTGCTCGGCCTCGACGCGCCGGCCGCCGCCGTGCAGGAAATGGAGCGCCAGCTCGGCTTGCATGAGGACGTGCTGCGCGAAATGACCGTCCGCATCGAGGAACTGGACGACCAGCCCTCCGCCATCATCGCCCGTCGTGGTGATGACAAGGAACGCGGTTTCCGTGGGCCCAAGCCCGCCGGGCGCTTCTCGTCGGGCCGTGGCCGCGGCGATGAGCGCGAGGAATACCGCGCCCGTTCGCGCGACGAACTCGATATTGGCGAGGAGGACTGATCCATGAGCGATGACCCAAACATGACGCCCGCCGCCCGCCGCCCCGCCGTGGGCGCGCGCCGGCCCTTCTATCGCCGCAAGAAGTCCTGCCCCTTCTCCGGCAACCAGGCGCCGAAGATCGACTACAAGGATGTGCGCCTGCTCTCCCGCTTCCTGAGCGAACGCGGCAAGATCGTGCCGTCGCGCATCACGGCGGTCTCGGGCAAGAAGCAGCGCGAATTGGCGGTCGCCATCAAGCGTGCGCGCTTCCTGGCGCTGCTGCCTTACGTCATCAACGACTGAAGACCCATGCGCGGCTTCAACAACCCGGCCGGATTGGCCGCGGCGGCAGCGGGGCTGATCTCAGCCCTGCTGGCGCTGTGGGCGATGCGCGGCTTGCCGCTGGGCGGGTTGTTGCTGTGGTTCGCGCCGGCGCCGATCTTCATGGCGGGGCTGGCCTTCGGGCCGGTGATCGCGTGGCTCGCGGCGGCGACGGGCGCGATGGTGGTGGCCTTCTCGGCGCATCCCTTCGCGCTGGCCTTCTATCTGGCGCTGTTCGCCGTGCCGGCGGCCTTGCTGGTCACGCTGTATCTGCGGCCCGCGGGGCCCGATGTGTCGCTGCCGGTGATGCTGCTCGGGCTCTATCCGGTGGCTTTGGTGGCACTTCTGGCCTTCGTGCTGGACGGGCAGGGCGGTCTTGAAGCCGCGCTGCGCGACGCCGTGAACCAGGGCGCGCGCCGCATGGGCCTGCCGTTGGACAGTGCCATGTTGGACGCCGTGGTGCGCGTGAAGGCCGCGGCGGTCGGCTTCTGGACGGCGCTGCTGCTGATCGGCAATGCCGCGCTGGCACAATGGTTCCTGCGCAAGCGCGAGCTATCGCTGACCGGCTGGCCCGACCTGGCCGAGGCCCGGATGCCGATCTGGTATCTGGCGGCACTCGGCTTGGCCGGCGCCGCTTTCGCGCTGGATGGCGGCACGGTCACGCTCTCCATGCTGCTGCTGCTGACGGTGCCGTTTTTCCTGATGGGGGTGGCTGCCGTGCATCGCCGCACCCGTGACCGCGGCGCGCGGGTCTGGCTGCTGGCCGGCTTCTACGCGCTGATGCTCGTCTTCCTGCAATTTATGGCCCCCGCGATGGTGGGGCTTGGCCTTTACGAACAATGGGCGCGGCGCCCGGCGGGGACGCCCATGCCGCCGCCGCAGACCTGAGAGGACTAAACCGATGATCGAACTGATCCTGATGCAGCGCGTCGAAAAGCTCGGCCAGATGGGCGAAACCGTGAAGGTGAAGCCTGGCTATGCGCGCAATTTCCTCCTGCCGCAGGGCAAGGCGATCCGCGCCAGCAAGGACAACCTGGCCCGCTTCGCCGAACAGCGCGCGCAGCTCGAGGCACAGAACCTCAAGCGCCGCGAAGAGGCCGAGCGTGTGGCCGAGCGCGTCGCCGGCCTGACCGTGACCATCATCCGCCAGGCGGGTGAGAGCGGCAGCCTGTACGGCTCCGTCTCCGGCCGCGACATCGCCGATGCCTGCAAGGAAGGCGGCCTGACGGTGACGCGCCAGCAGGTTCTGCTGGAGCAGCCGATCAAGGTGCTGGGCCTGTCCAATGTGCGCGTGGAACTGCACCCCGAAGTGCATATCCCGGTGACCGTGAACGTGGCGCGCAGCCTGGAAGAAGCCGACCGCCAGGCGCGCGGCGAGGAGATCGTCCGCGAGGAAGAGCCCACGCTGGAAGCCGAACTGCTGGCCGAACTGGGTGCGGCCACTCGCGACTGAACGCAAGCCTGCAACTGGCAGGGCACGATAGCTCTCGTTCATTTCACTCTTGCAGCGAATGAAATCGTGCCCATTTAATTGCGAGGGCGATACGGTCCGGGCACATCGCCCCGTCGGCGCGCCCTTAGCCAGTGCACGGACCCATGAACGATATCACTCCCCCGCATCGCATGACGCCAGGGGACATCGCGCGCCCCTCCCGCATTGAGGCCGAGGCCGCCGTGCGCACCCTCTTGCTCTGGGCCGGTGACGACCCGGACCGTGAGGGCTTGGTGGACACGCCCGCCCGTGTCGCCCGTGCCTATGAGGAATTCTTCGCCGGCTATACGATCGACCCGGTGGAACTGCTTGCCCGTTCCTTCGAGGAAACGGACGGCTACGACGAAATGGTGGTCCTGCGCGATATCCGCATGGAATCGCATTGCGAGCACCATTTGGTGCCCATTATCGGCAAGTGCCATATCGCCTACCTCCCGAATGGGCGGGTCGTTGGTATTTCCAAGCTCGCGCGCGTCATGGAGATCTACTCCAAGCGCTTGCAGATTCAGGAAAAGCTCACTGCGCAGATCGCCAACACGATCGAGGCCGTACTGCAGCCGAAAGGTGTCGCCGTGGTCATCGAAGCCGCGCACCAGTGCATGACCACCCGCGGCATCCACAAGCCCGGCGTGACCATGGTCACATCGCGCATGCTGGGCGAATTCCGCGACAATGCGGCGACCCGCCGTGAATTCCTGGCGATGATCCAGGGCAGCCGCGGCCCGGTCGAGGGCTGACCCGCCTGCGCGAGGCATAACGCCTCGCAATTCGCGAAAAGCGCTGGCATGGCGGGTGCAAGACCCTTGGCACAGACCAATGGGACACCGCCATGACCACCATCGCCGCCGCCGCCCACACCACCCGCCGCCACACCGAAGCCCGTAACAGCACCAGCTACGTGCTGGGCTGCGCGATGTTCCTGGTCGCAGTGGTCGGCCTGTTTGGCCTAGCGGGTTTCTGAACGCCTGCCATCAGCATTGGGTGATTGACCGACCCCGCTCTCCAATGCGAACCCTAGCTGGTGACAGCGCTCGATCCCGAAGTGGCCTCTCAACTTGCTGAAGACCTCCCGCCCGAGGTCTTCCGGCACATCATTGCGACCTTCGAGCATGATCTGGGCCGCCTGACCCTCGAATTGCAACAGGCGGCTGCCGCCGGCGACATCACCCAATACATGCGCGCCGCCCATAGCCTGGCCGGTGCTGCCGCCGCCGTCGGCGCCCGCCGGCTGGAGGCCGAAGCCCGTATCGCCATGGACCCTGGCCAGCCGGAGGCGCCGTCTTCCGTCCTGCCTCGGCTTTCCGCTGAAAGTGCGGCCGCCTTGCAGGAACTGCACATCCTGGCCGGGGCATGAGCGAGCCGCGGGGCCGCATCCTGCTCGTCGAGGACACGCCCACCCAGGCCGAGGTCGCGAAGGCCCTGCTGGCCGATCTGGGGCATGAGGTCCGCCACGCGGCGACCGGCGCGGACGGCTTGGCCCAGGCCATGGAATGGCAGCCCGATGCCGTGCTGGTGGACCTGCAACTGCCGGATTTCTCCGGCTTCGACCTGATGCGCAAGCTGCGCGCTGAGGGCACCGAGGCAGCACTGATCGTCATCACTGCCAATGGCAGCGTGAACGCCGCGGTGGAGGCCATGCGCGAGGGCGCAATGGACTTCATCGTCAAGCCGTATGGTAAGGCCCGCCTCAAGGTCACGCTGGACAATGCGCTGGAAAAGCGCGCTCTGAAGGCCGAGTTGGTCGCGGTCAAGAACCAGCTGCACCGCGGCCGATTCTTCGGCTTTGTCGGCGCCTCGCCACCCATGCAGGCGGTGTACAAGACCATCGAAAGTGTCGCGCCGTCCCGCGCCAATGTGTTCATCACCGGCGAAAGCGGTACCGGCAAGGAACTGGCGGCCGAGGCCATCCACAAGGCGTCCCCGCGCGCCAAAGGCCCCTTTGTCGCGCTCAACTGCGCGGCGATCCCGAAAGATCTGCTGGAGAGCGAAATCTTCGGCCATGTGAAGGGCGCCTTCACCGGCGCCACCGACAACCGCGCCGGTGCCGCTAAGCAGGCCGAGGGCGGCACGCTGTTCCTCGACGAAATCGGTGAAATGCCGCTGGAGATGCAGGTGAAGCTGCTGCGCTTCCTGCAGACCGGCAGCTTCCAGCCGGTCGGTGCGACGCGCCCGGAAAAGGCCGATGTGCGGATCGTGTCGGCCACCAATCGCGACCCGCTGGCCGAGGTGGAGGCCGGGCGCTTCCGAGAAGACCTGTACTACCGCCTGTATGTTGTACCCGTGGAACTGCCGCCCTTGCGCGAGCGTGGCGAGGATGTGCTGCTGATCGCGCGTCACTTCCTGGCCAGTTTCGGCCGCGAGGAAGGCCGCCGTTTCCGTGGCTTCTCGCGTGAGGCGGAGGCCGTCATCGTGCGTTACCCCTGGCCCGGCAATGTCCGCCAGTTGCAGAATGCGATGCGCAATGTGGTGGTGCTGCATGATGGTGATGTGGTGGAGGCCGCGATGCTGCCGCCGGCCCTTCTGCATACCGCCAGGCGCAGCTTCCCAACGCCGGCAACCGCACCCCCCGCGCCGCCACCTGTCCTGGCAGCGCCTGAACCCCAACCCGCCCCGCTACTTGAAGCAGCACCCTTGCCTGCGCCTCTAGCGCCGCCGGCCATCGAACCGCTTGCGGTGGTGGAAAAGCGCATGATCCTGGCCGCGCTCGACCAGACCGGCCAGGATGTGCCGCGCGCCGCTGCGTTGCTGGAGGTGAACCCCTCGACCATCTATCGCAAGCTCGCCGCCTGGCGGGCGTGACACGCCGCCATGACAGCCGCGCGCGCCCCGGCTATACCACTCACCGGACATTCAACACGCGCGGCGACATCCAGGTTGCTTGCCGCACGCTAGGCCAAGGAGCACTTCGTGACCTACGTCGTCACTGAAAATTGCATCAAGTGCAAGTATATGGATTGCGTCGAAGTCTGCCCCGTAGACTGCTTCTACGTGGGCGAGAACATGCTGGTCATCCACCCGGATGAATGCATCGATTGCGGCGTCTGCGAACCCGAATGCCCGGCCGAAGCCATCGTTCCCGACAGCGACGAAAAGGGCGCGGAATGGCTGGAATTGAACCGCGATTTCTCGACGCAATGGCCCAATATCACCCGCAAGGGTGAGGCCCCGGCCGACGCGGATGAATGGAAGGACAAGCCCGGCAAGAAGGCTTTGTTCAGCGCGGAGCCTGGAAAAGCGTAAAGCAGGCGAGGCATAACGCCTCGCAATTTGCGAAAAACCCTGGCACCTGGGTTGCAGCACTGGCCTGCAACCCAGGAGGTCAGAATGCACCCCGCACCCGAAATCAGCATCATCATCCCCGCCGTCGGTGGCAGCGCCGCCCTGCACGAGACGGTCGCCAGCATCGACCCCCATGAAGCGGTCGAGATCCTGCTGGTCATGAGCTGCGTCGATACCGTGCTGCCCGATGACCCGCGGGTGATCCCGCTGCGCGGCGCGGGTCATGGCCCGAATGTCGCGCGCAATCTCGCCCTCGGCGTCGCCCGCGCGCCGCTTGTGGCCTTCATGAACCCGGCTGACCGTTGGCGGCCGGGCAGGCTCGCGGCCCAGCTTGCGCTGCACCGCACCAGGCCGCAGCTTGGCCTCTCCTTCACCGATCAGGCGCTGGTCACCGCCGATGGCCAGGACCATGGCAGCATCCTGGCGGCAACGGCGCATTTCGCCGAACGCCATGCCGGTCGCAGCCTGCCCTTCTGCCTGGGCGAGGATGCGCTGGCCCAGGTCTTCGCGGAGGAGATCATCGGCACCTCCACCGTCATGGCCAATGCCGCGCTGCTGCGCGCCCTGGGTGGCTTTGAGCCCGGCCTGTCCAGCGGCGCGCCCTGGAATCTGTGGCTGCGGGTCGCGGCGGTGGCACCCATCGCCTGCATCCCGCGGGTACTCGCCGAGTTGCGCCTCGCACCTCTGGCCCGGTGGCGGATCGATGCGCGCAACCGGCTGCTGGCGATGCGCGAGGTCGCGCTGCGCCATCGCCAGGCAGCGCTGCTGCTGGATGTCGATGCAGTGCGCCATTGCACTGCACGCCTGCTGGTGACCGAGGCCGAACTGGGCCTTGCCGCCTGAAGCCGGTTGACCGCCGCGCGGGATGGTCGATCCTGCGCGGATGACGGATGTGATCATCATCGGCGGCGGGCTGGTCGGCCTGTCGACGGCCTGGCATCTGGCGCGATCCGGCGCGGCGGTGCGCGTGCTGGAGCGCGACATCTGCGGCCGCCATGCCTCGGGGCTGAATGCGGGCGGGGTGCGGCGGGTGAACCGCCATGCGGAGGAAATGCCGCTGGCCGAACTCTCGCACATGATGTGGCCAGGTCTGGCCGAGGCGCTGGGCCGCGATATCGGCTTCCGCGCCGTGGGGCATCTGCTGGTGGCTGAAGATGAGCGCGAACTGGCATGGATCACCGCCCGCAACAGGCCGGCCGGCGAGGCGCTGGTGGATGCCAAGCAGGTCCGCGCCCTGTGCCCGGGCATCGCGCCGCATCTGCTGGGTGGGATTTTTGCGGCCGATGATGGCTATGCTCACCCGCCCGCTGTCTGCGCCGCCTTCCGCGACGCGGCGGAACTGGCAGGCGCCATCATCCATGAAGCGACGCGCGTGACCGCGCTGGCGCGAGACGGCGCCGCCTGGCGGGTGGAGACCAGCTCAGGCACGCTGCACGCCGCGCAGGTGGTCAATGCGGCGGGCGCTGCCGCGGGCGACATCGCGGCACTGGCCGGCGAATCCCTGCCGATCGAACGGCAAGGGCCGGTCTGTTCGGTCACCGTGCCGGTTGCGCCC
>JAPLOK010000506.1 GCA_026400775.1 Alphaproteobacteria bacterium
GCCGCGACATCGCCGAAGCTCATCGTGCCGTAGTCGCACAGCGCGGTGATCCAGGCGTCGGGTGCGGCCGGCACCACCGTGCGCAGCAGCCCCAGCGGCATCTTGCCGCCATGCTCGCGCATGAAGAGATCGGGCGGAAAACTCTTCGGCCAATGGCCGAGGCCCGCGATGGTCACCACCTTGCCCGCGCCGGTGCGGATCATGATGGGTGCCACACCCGCGATGTTCACCTCATCAGGATGCAGCACGGCGAGTGCCATGCCCGCGCAGCAGCCGGCATCGATGGCATTGCCGCCCGCCTCCAGGATCGACAGCCCGGCGAGTGCTGCCAGGTAGTGCCCCGCCGAGACCGCATGGCGGCTGCCATAGAGCGTGGGACGCATGGACTTCATGGGCGTGCTCCGTACCGATCGCCACGCTACGCGCCGCGCCGGCCGCGCGGCAAGACGATGACCTGTCGACAAGCCGCCCCCGCAGGGTCCAGCATCGCGCCAGGAGGACCATGCATGCCGCCTTGCCAGCCCAGCCTCGCCCGCCGCGCGCTGATGGCCGCGGGCATCGCGGCACCCCTGCCCGCCCGCGCCAGCGAGGACTTCCCCAACCGCACGGTGCGCGTGCTGATCCCCTTCGCCCCCGGCGGCAGCAGCGACCTGACCGGACGGCTGCTCGCGCAGCGCATGAGCGTCCTGACCGGCCAGACCTTCGTGGTCGACAACCGCGCCGGCGCCGGCGGCGACCTGGCCATGGCTGCGGGCATCGCCGCACCGCCGGATGGCCATACCTATGTGATCGGCGGCGATCCCTGGCAGGTGCGCAACCCGGTGCTGCGCAGGAACATCCCCTATGACATCGACCGCGCCATGCTGCCGGTGGCGCGCATGGTGATGCTGTGGTCCGCACTCGCGGTGCCCGCCAGCCTGCCGGCGCGCACGCTGCCGGAATTCATCGACTGGCTGCGCCGCACGCGCGAGCCGATCAGCTATGGCACCTCCGGCCCGGGCACACTGTCGCAGGTGATCGGGCATCTCTTCGCGCAAGCCATTGGCGTGCAGGCCGAGGCCGTGCCCTATCGCGGTTCCGCACTGGCCTTGCAGGATGTAGCGGTTGGGCGGCTGACCTTCATGGTGCCCACGGCAGGCGGCCTGCTGCCGCTGTTGACCGGGCCGCAGCTGCGCGTGTTGGCGGTGACCGGCCAGCGCCGGCAATCCATCATGCCCGATGTGCCCACCATCACCGAGGCCGGGATGCCCGAGCTCGACCTCAATTCCTGGTATGGCGGCATGGTGCCCGCCGGCACGCCAGAGCCGATCATCCGCCGCCTGGCGGAGCTGACCCGCGCCGCCCTGGCAGACCCCGAAGTCACCCAGCGCCTGACCGACCAGGCGGTGGAGCCTGCCTTCATGCCCAACCCCGAATTTCCTCGCTGGATCATGGGCCAGCGCGATCTCTGGCGCGGTGTCGCCGCACGCAGCGGCATGGCGTTGTAGCGAACAGCAAACCGGAGGACACAAGAACCATGCCGACCATGACCGCCCTTCGCCCCGTCACCGCGCCACATGCCTGGCGCGGCCCCGAGATGGCCGCCCGTAACGACTGGCTGCGCCCCTTCACCCCGGCCGAACTGGCCTTGCTGGACCAGGCGGTGCGCGCACTCGATGCCACCGGCATCGACATCGCCGACATCACGCCCGCAGTCTTCCCGGTGCCGGAACTGGCGCCGCTGATCGCCGAAATCCGTGACGCGGTGCTGCATGGCCGCGGCTTCATCCTGCTGCGCGGCCTGCCGGTCGATCGCTGGACGCGCCGGCAGACCGCCATCGCCTATTTCGGCCTGGGCGCGCATCTGGGCGAGCCGATGTCGCAGAACGCGCTGGGCCATATCCTGGGCCATGTGAAGGATATCGGTGCGGATTACGCGCAACCCACCGCGCGCGGCTACCAGACCGCAGCCCGCCTGCCCTACCACACCGACAGTTCGGATGTGGTCGGCCTGCTCTGCCTGCAGCCTTCCAAGGCGGGCGGGCTGTCCACCATCGCCAGCTCCTCGGCCATCTACAACGAGATGCTGCGCCGCCGCCCCGATCTGGTCGAGGAACTGACGCACCCCGTCTATCGCGACCGCCGTGGCGAGGTGCCAGAGGGTGCGGAGCCCTGGTACGGCGTGCCGGTGTTCAACCCGATGCCCGGCGGCGAGCTGGTCACCACCTATGTCCGCAGCGCCATCCGCAAGGCGCAGCGCTTCGCCGAGGTGCCGCGCATCACGCCCTTGCAGGAGGAAGCCTGCGACATGCTGGATGCTCTGGCCGACAGCCCGGATTTCCACCTCGACATGGAATTCCTGCCCGGCGACATCCAGTTGCTGACCAACCACTGGATCCTGCATTCGCGCACCGAGTTCGAGGATTTCGCCGAACCCGAAAAGCGACGGCATCTCTATCGGCTATGGCTGGCCTGCCCCGACGGGCCGGCGCTGCCGGAGGTGTTCACAAAGCATTGGCAGGGCGCCAATGCGGCCGGGCGGCCGGGCGGCATCCGGGTGCCGGGTGTCGCGCTCAACGCGCCGCTGGATGCGGTATAGGGCCTGATCGCATCTGGCCTATCTGGCCTGATGCGTGAATCAGTCCCGCAAACATCCTGATCGCATCGGGCTGGTTCGGCCCGATGCGCCCGTCAAGGCAGATGCGCCAGCGCCAGGTATTCCTGGCTCTGCATCTCCATCAGGCGTGAGGCGGTGCGCTCGAACATCGCGGCATTCTCGCCGCGTTCGTAGAGCGTGTCCGGCTGCGCTTCAGCGCTGGCGACGAGCTTGCAGCGGTGTTCGTAGAGCGTATCGACCAGGGTGATGAAACGCCGCGCGCGGTCGAAATTCTCCGGCCCCAGGCGCGGGATTCCATCCATCACGAGGGTGTGGAAATGCGTCGCGACCGTCAGGTAGTCGGCGGGGCCGAGCGCGATGCCGCACAATGCGTCGAAATCCACCCGCGCCACGCCGCGCATCGCCTGCGCGATCTCCACATGCCTGCCCAGCACCGCGAGGCCCATGGGCGCCCCACGCTGCACGCCCGTCAGTTCTTGGAAGGCGGCGTCCAGAGCAGCCTCGGCGCGCGCGCCGAGCGGGCTGTGCCAGATGGGCATGCCGCGGATGCGCTCGCGCCGATAGTCGCGGGCGGCGTCCAGGTGCAGCACCTCCACATGGCGCTTGATGTCCTCGATGAAGGGCAGGAAGGCGTCGCGGCCGGGCTTGCCCTTGAACAGGTCATCGGGCGCGGTGTTGGAGGTGGCGACGACCACCGCGCCGCGGGCGAACAGCGCCTCGAACAGCCGGCCCAGGATCATGGCATCGGTGATGTCATGCACTTGGAATTCGTCGAAGCAGAGCAGCGCGGCCTCGGACAGGATGCTGTCGGCCAGCGGCTGGATCGGGTCCTCGCCGCGAGGGTTCGCCTGCTTCCAGGCATGGATGCGCTGGTGCGCCTGCTGCATGAAGGCGTGGAAATGGATGCGGCGCTTGCGCGGGACATCGGCGGCGGCGAAGAACATGTCCATCAACATGGACTTCCCGCGGCCGACCGCGCCCACGATGTACAGGCCCATCGGCGCCGAGAGTACGCCATCCTCGGCGCCGCGCCGGCGCAGCAGGCGGCCGAACAGGCCGGGCTTCGCGGCGGTGGCA